>CAZVUF010000179.1:0-6022 GCA_964629355.1 uncultured Pirellulales bacterium
GTAGACATTGTCCCCGGTATATCCCGAGTTGGGGTCCGGATGGCCGTGTGCTGCTCCGCCTAAGCCCTGGGGTCGACCGAACTGCCACTGCCCTTCCATGCTCCACCCTGGGTTGTCATTAAAGTCATAGACCACAAATGCCTGCGGCTCATCTTCCCAGGCCAGTTTCGGATACATCAGCACCTCAGGAGACACGTACCAGATGTCGTTGGGACCGTTGACGGTCTCTCCCACGAAGTCCCAACCCGCATCCAGATACGTGTTTGGGTCTTGCATCTGGTCCGTGCTCTTGCCAAAACCACCGTCACTGATGTCTTGACCGCTCATGTCTTGGTTCCAAAAACAGGCTATGACCGTTCCTGTATTCCCGCCTTCTGCGCTTGATCGATTCCTACCAATGAGTCCACCCACTTCCTCTAATCCGGACACAGGACCCGTTGCATAGCAATGGGATACCGTCCCGGGATTGATCCCCACCAGACCTCCTACATACTTCTCGCCCGTTATAGACCCGGTAGCGTAACTATTTGAAATACTGCCCAGGTATATATATTCATTACTTCCTACCAATCCACCTATCTCATCTTTTCCGATTACCCGACCTGTTGCATAACATCCGGATATCACACCCGCATTGGCACCCGCCAGCCCGCCGGCGAGGCTTTTACTGGCATTGACAGGTCCCGTTGCGTAACAATCGATAATCGTGCCGACCTGTTCACCTTCCGATCGATTATCCCCTGCCAGTCCGCCGACGCTGTATTCTCCCGAGGCACTACCTGTAGCATAACAATGCGTGATGGTTCCTTCATTCAATCCGACAAGCCCACCTGTCTCATGATCCTTCCCAAAGACATTCCCAGTGGCGCGGCATCCGGTGATGCTTCCCTTATTCCATCCTACTAATCCCCCGGCCATCATGGGAGTTTTCACATTGCCTACGGTTCCAGTGGCAGAACAATCCCGGATGGCTCCAAGGTTCTCTCCGACCAGGCCGCCCACTGAATAAGTTCCGATAGGGATGTCGCATGTTGTATTGCAGTCCGCTACTGTACCTCCGAGATTACTGCCGATAAGTCCTCCTATGTACATACCAGGAAGTCCAATGATCTCAGGCCCGGATACCTTGCCGCCTTGGACAATGCAGCGGGTGACTGTTGCCTGCTTGAGTTGGGCCACCAGCGCACCAACCCGCTGAAGTCCCACAACATTGGGATCGATCATTGTAAGATTCTTAATGTGGGCACCCCCATCAACAATGCCAAAAAGCCCGACATTATCACCTATGCTAGGGGTAAATCTAAATCCTGTGATGCTATGATCATTGCCGTCAAACACCCCTTGAAAGGGTACGTCGTTGCCACCAATCGGCATGTAATCAGCCAGGTTTACGTCAGAAAAATCCAGATTATTCGTCAATCTGAAATGCTTGTCCCAATCTCCTGGATTTTGACTGATCGATATCATTTGTTCGGCCGTGTAAATCAGGTACGGGTCATTCGGCTCTCCGCTGCCACCGCCGTATTTAGCATTTGTAGTGCCGGCGAAGAAAGCTACAATCAGTAAAGGGATTGTCCGCAGAATTCGTGAATTTTTTGCAGTTGCCATTTTTCTCGACCTCCTCCCCCCATTTAAATTACTAAAAAATAAAGACAATGGGGATTATTTGCAGGTGATGTTTATCTAAAAAAGCAATATATGATATTTTACAATAATTGTCTATTATGGAAACTAAGTATTTTATAGTTAAGATATATAAATAAGTCTCGGACCGGGTTTGCCAGGAAAATATTCTTTGTTTTGTATACAGATCCGCAAACTGTGAGTGTTTATATGAGAAACTTCGATCTCCGAAGTATTCTCTCCAGATATTTTATGTCCTCTACGATACCTGAGCGGCGGCTTGGTTGACCAGGAAAAGTACTGCCATTCGGACGGCAAGGCCGTTAGTTACCTGCTGGAGAATTACACTGTTTTTGCCGTCGGCCACCTCGCTTTCCATCTCTAAACCGCGATTTATCGGCCCGGGGTGCATAACCATAATGTCCGGCTTTGCCCGTTTCATCCGTTCCACGGTCAGGCCAAAATAATGCGAGTATTCGCGGATAGAAGGGAAGGGATTGCCGCCGAGCCGCTCAAACTGGATGCGAAGCATATTTATCACATCGACCTTTTCGATAACCTTATCGAGAGAGTAGCTGACGCTGACCTGTCCTCCGAAGGCGGAGCTTGCCTCAGCCGGAATAAGCGTCGGCGGGCCGACAAATATAACTTCCGCACCGAGTTTGGTCATCGCCCACATGTCACTGCGGGCGACGCGGGAGTGTGCTATATCGCCGACTATAGCTATCTTTAGCCCCTCCAAGCTGCCCTTGATTTTGCGAATGGTATAGACATCAAGGAGGCCCTGCGTGGGGTGCTCGCAGTAGCCATCGCCGGCGTTGACCACACAAGCATTGATGTTTCTGCTCAGAAATTTCGCTGCTCCCGCGGCGCTATGCCGAATGACAACGATGTCAATGCCCATCGCTTCCAGATTGCGTGCCGTATCCAATAGTGTTTCGCCTTTGCTGACGGAGCTGCTTTTTTGGGTGAACTCTATAACATCGGCACTCAATCGACCGGCAGCCAAGGCAAAGCTGTTGCGTGTACGGGTGCTATCTTCGAAGAATAAATTCACTACGACCTTGCCGCGTAAAGGAGGAGCTTTTTTGACCGACCGTGTGCTTATCTGCTCAAAGCCTTTGGCGGTATCGAGGATATATGTAATTTCTTCTGCACTTAGCTCCCGCAGGCCAAGCAGGTGTTTGTGCTGCCATGGGAATTGTTTGCTTTTTCTTATAAACGCCATACAGAAAATTAAATATTAAAAATCAAAGTGCAAAATTAAGGAATTCCACAATTTTTATTTTTAATTTTACTACTCAACAATCACCTCGTCTTTTCCATCTGATTCGATAAGATTTACCTGTACTAATTTGCCTGGAGCAACATCGGTTTTATAGCCAGCGTAATCAGCCTGTATGGGAAATTCTCTGCCGGCCCTATCAACAAGGACAGCCAGCTTTACTGCTCTGGGTCTTCCTAAATCAATAAGGGCATCCATTGCCGCACGTGTTGAACGACCGGTGTATAGAACATCGTCCACTAAAATTATTATTTTATCGTCGATGTTAAAGCCGATCTCGGTGCTTCGCACCTGTGGCTGGTTATTACCCTGCGGAGAATTCAAATCATCCCTATAAAGCGTTATATCCAGCGCTCCATACGGAACATCTTTGTGTAGTTTCTTTGATAGCAGTTCTGATAGCCTCTGAGCGAGGATTTCGCCTCTGCTGAGGATGCCAATAATTGCAATATCCAGCTCAAGTGGGGTATCAGAGATAATACGGCTTGCTAAATCATCGAGAATTTGCTCAATCTGCTTAGAGTTTAAAATTACCTTCATAAATTTGACCTTTAGCTTAATCTGTCCAAATGCTGGATTAAATATACCAGTCTATGCACTATAAAGCAAGGTCTCTAATTTAAGTTTTCGATATCGGCCTTTTTAGTATTGAAAAAAGTCATAATTGTGAACAATGATAGATAATTTTCTTGAAAATAAAACTGTTTTTTGGTATCATATTGGCAAGTATCTGGAGGCAGGAGATTACAAACCAGGGAGGTTAGCAACGGGGTGGGTAACTTTAGCCCTTGAGATTTTATCGGAACTTTCGGAGTTTTTAATGCCACAACATGGGAATAAAACACTTATACGAGGGCTGATATCCTTTTTGGCAGTGCTGTTAATTGCTGCCGGCGTAAAAGCCGAAGGGCAGGGGCTTCAGGCGGGCAAGACGCTGCAACCACAAGGGCTAAATAACGCTGGTATTTATGCCTTACGGGAGATAGCTCCGGACTTGACCGGTACCGGCGTCTCGTACGCTGTTGTCTGTCGAAGCATTAATTACATCGACGTAGTACCGCAGAATGACTATCGACCTAATATCGGGCATAAGTGTTTTGAGGCTGTACAGTTTAAATTTCATGACCAGGGTAATCCACTACCGGGAATTTCGCCTCATTCGACCGCTGTATGCTCCATATTATTCGGTGAGGATCCTGATACGTCTGATTCCCAGCTCGGCCAATTCTATTACCAAGGCGTAGTACCACAATCGCAGGCGAGCATTTACGAATTCCAGCACTTTCTAACCAATAATGTACTTTATAATTTGTCTCCTGATGCGGATATTTTGGTCGCCGAGTTTGGCTGGCAATTTGAAGACTGGTGGACAAGAGGCATTGAATCATTGGCCGATAATTACGGCCTTGTTGTTGTGGCGGGTATCGGCAACGGTTCCAATGCATGTGATCCACCTTTATATCCCGGTGCATCAGCTAACGTCATCGGGGTAGGTGTGGTTGACTCCGTACGCACCGGAAATATCGCAACCGACCTGGCACATTTTTCTTTGGCCTATCCGGAGCATTCAAGTTTAGGACCAACCACCGATGGTCGTTGTAAGCCCGATATTGTTGCTCCCGGCAATTGCTTAGCCGCCAGTGCGAACGACGCCACCAGCTACGAACGGACAGGTAACTGGTCAAGTTATTCGACCCCCGTAGCCGCGGGAGCCGTTGGATTGTTGATTCAAAAAGCTAAGCAGGAACCTGACCTGAGCTTAGCTGTATCGCCCCTTGGGGGAAACTGCGTAATGAAAGCTGTTTTGTTGAATTCGGCGACAAAACTGCCATACTGGCATAAAGGCCAGCTCCAGGGTGACGATGATCACATGGTTCCTCTTGACTACATTCAGGGAGCCGGTATGTTGAATGCGCTTGGTGCCTACCATCAGTTAATTGCCGGGCGGAACGAGCCCGGTAATGTCTCATTGACAGGCTGGGACCTGAATCTGCTGGATAAAAGCCAGGCTTCAGCCAAGGTCTATAGATTCACTATCGTAGAGCCGGCGGATAAAATAATTACTGCTACAGTTGCCTGGAACAGGCACTACAGAAGCATTTATCCCTTTAGACCGATGCCTGAAAAAGACACCAACCTTCGGCTTGAGCTGTGGGCCGTTGACCCGGTGAACTCCAACAACAGCTATCTGCTGGATTACAGCGATAGCAGCGTTGATAATGTTGAGCATATTTACTGCAGAGCGGATACCAGGTGCACCGACTATGCGATTGTTATTTCATTCAATGATGATGGAGATCTGCAGCAAACAGGTTCAATGCAAAGGTACGGCTTGGCCTGGAATGTTAGTAAAAGCCACGATAGTGACAGCATTTTCTGGCACGACCTTAACGCCGACGGCATTGTCAATGAATTGGATTTTGCTATTTTGCTCGATAATTGGGTGGCCGGCATTAAGTCACCGGAAAGTTACCTGCTCGGCGATATTAATACCGATGGCAGAATAGATGTTAATGACCTTCAAGTCTTTATGGACCACAATACTCGCCAGGCTGATTGGTATGTAGGTAATGAAAATAAGCCTGGTTAGTCTGCATTTAAAACACATTTGTAGCTCCTTATCCACCACAGACGGACGATTCTTTAGCTGAAAAAATAAAATCTTCTTTCAATTCTCTGCCATTTCTTTAAAATATCAAAAATTAAAATGCAAAACGTAAAATTAAGGAAGTCGCTGCCCCCGCGTTTTCTTGTCGAAGACAAGAGCGGAGGCAACTCCAAAATTTTGAATTTTAATTTTTGGCTTTTGAATTTTTATGGCTGATGAGCTTCTAATAAAAAACGGAAGGGTTATAGACCCAGCGAACAATATTGATAAAGAATGCGATGTGCTTATCGTGGATGGCAAGATCGCAGAGGTAGGCAAAATTAGCCCATCTCTGCAGGCGCAGACGGTAATTGATGCCGCCGGGAGATTGGTTACGCCGGGCTTAATTGACATCCACGTTCACTTCCGCGAGCCAGGTGACGAGGAAGAGGAAACGATAGCGAGCGGCTCAACAGCGGCGGTGGCAGCAGGTTTTACTTCGGTAGTCTGTATGCCGAATACCAATC
>CAZVUF010000180.1:0-5980 GCA_964629355.1 uncultured Pirellulales bacterium
GATTATCTTCGAGCCATGAGACTAAGGACTGTAGCTGCACATCGTTAAAATCTGTGGGCCACTTTGCTTTGCTTTTAATAAGCCAGCCGGGCATTTCCACATAAAGCTCAATGGCTTTTTCATAATAAGGTCTTGCATTATCCGCAGCATCTCTATCAGCCCGTATAAACTCGGTCAGCCAATCAGCGTAATTAACCTTAACAGTTGGCTTTCCAATAATCAGAGGACTGCTACAGATAAGCAAATACAGAAAGATGACCCCGAATACTTGAAGACCTCGCACAAGAACTTTTTTCCAGAGCGGTCTGCAGCGCTTCTTTGCTCGGCGTAGCAAAACCGCCAGCAGTTTTGCATCGCCAAATTCAGCAATTAACTTCTTGGCTTTTTGCTCTTTCTCTTCGTCGGTTGCACAGACTTTCAGCTCATCCTCAAAATGCGTCGCCAATTCTGCTTGTACATCCCGCCGCACTTTCCTGCGATACCGCATCTTTTTTATTACCAGCTTTATAAACTCAGCAGCACCGTTTGGAAGATTTTGCAAATCTGCCTTTTTATGTCCCTTTGACATAATAACCTCGAATTTTGTCTTGCATATCGCCGGGTAAAAACCCCCAAATAAATTTGGGGGCTAAACATAAATTAGGCTGGTGTAAGTGCTCCGCCGAAGACAAGGTTCAGGCCGGCTGTCAGCTCTTTAAGTTGCGCCTTTTGCTTTGCCAATTCATCTTTGCCTTTACTGGTGATTGAGTAGTATCTTCTTTTTCTGCCGGAATCCGCCTCTTCCCACTTGCCTTTTACGAGCTTTCTGGCCTCCAGATTATAAAGCAGCGGATAGAGCGTTCCTTTGCCGAGTGTTAGGATCTCACCGCTACGCTGCTCGATGGCCTGGCTCAACTCGTAACCATACATTTGGCCACGTGAGAGGATCTCCAAGACAACCACCGGAGCGATACCTTTTAACAACTGACTTTCAAACTTCATAGATACCTCCTGTTCTAACCACTGATTGCACAGATTTACGTTTTATTTGATTTTGCATATTATGTTATACATACTATGCGATGTCAACAAAAAAATCTAAAATTTTTTCAAAATATTTTCAAATCGAAGATTGTCTGCCGTTAGTGAAGGAAGAAATGCTGAACAATATCGTACAGGCAGAAAGATTATGTCTGTCAGATTAAGTAGTGACTATTACAATCTATCCTATATATCGGCATCTTGCTTCTGCAATCAGCCTAAGCATCTGTTCAGCCTGAGCTCGAATGAGAGGATTGGAGCTTGTCACCCTCGAGTTCCATTTGCTGTACTCTTTGTTAAGTTGACGGCGAGTTTTTTCCTTGTTCATATCTTTAGTTAGTCCAAGTGTAATTTCCACATCTCTGACCTGGTGCATATCGACCGGCAGGGTTTTTTCCATCATGTCACGAAGCCTGTTCATATCAGCTTCAAGCCACCTTGCCAAGTCTTTCAAGACAGTCAGTTCTTCAAAAGTAACAAACCCCTTGGTTTTTGCTACGCTCAAGCAGAAAGCAAGGATGTCATACCGTGCGGCACTCGGCGCAATCTCAATAATTTTTTTACAGATCGCATACGTGTTAAGCTGATTGCCGGCTCGAAAAAAAGCGACAGTCCTATCCAATGCTTTTTCGAGTTTACGACAGACCCTATCGTCTTGAGTCTCACTAATTGCATCTTGTGTCTTGAGGAAATTTTCTCTGGCCCAGCTTTTTATAGTTTCAATCTCACAATTATATAGTCTGCGATCTGCTGCACTAACTGCAAACGCCAACGCAATTGTCAGTTTTTTTGTACGTTGAATATTTTCCTTCACGTCCATATAGCCAGGCGTTGGATTGATGTAAAAAGAATTGAATTTGGTACAAGCAAGTTCCCGCCCATTTTGCTGGGATAGTACTGATACAAGAAACTGCAGATTTCTCCTGCCTTTGCGGGGGAAATTCAGCCAGTCAATATTCAACCGAGCAACTTCAACCCATTCAGGCAGAGTAGTTATCCGATCTGGAAGCCTGCCCAACGAAGCGTCATAGCAAAACACAGAAGAATTGCCCATCTGCCATTGTTTACTACGCCCTTGAACGGGTTCGGCTCTTTGCAATCCATGTGTTACATCCATTATTGAAACACGTAAAGTCACATCTGTTTCCGGCGAATCGGCAGGAGAATGAATTGAGCCGCGTATTGATATAGTGAAGGCATCAGAGACTGAATTTCCTTGCTTTTGTTTCGTCAGTTCAACACGACAATTAAGGATTCCGATGTCAGGCGGTGCCAAAGACTTTATATCTTGATTATAACCGTTTTTGGGAAACCGTTCTTCGTGGTATTCGCCGCATAAAAAGAGTATGAGATATTTGAAGTGACTTACTAAATCCCTAAATTTGATGCTCTTGCGCAGATCAAGAAAAGACATTGCTACGGTCACCAACATCACAATCAAAATTAAATCCTGTAACAGGGACATATCCCTGCACAGGCGTGGATTTTCTTACTTCTGCCAATTAGTTATTGCACTTTAAAAGTCTCCAACTGTTGTTCCACTTGTTTCACATCGCTTTGTGACATTTCTCCATTCTGATCAAGGCAAAAGTCGACCTCGAGGGTTCTGCCAGATTGGATGTCCTCGAACTTGCAATGCATTCTCTGGTTGACATCGTAGCTGTAAGTGACCTTAATGCGACATCCGGCGGGTCTGTTCGGAGGAAGCTTAAATCTATGTGTCGCAATCTTACTAATGTATTCCGGCATCGTGTCTTCGCCCTGCGTTATAGATACCTCAACCTCCGTTTGCCCTTCAAACATCGTATAGAAAATCTGTGAAGCTTCGCAAGGCAGGGGCGTGTTTTTCTTGAGGAGGATACGATTTTGAACCACACGTCGACCGGTTTCATTATCGACAGGGGCGCAAATCGTTCCATAACTGTGATTGCAGACATCGGTGAGGTTAATGTCCTTCAATCCACTGGCGATACCTGCTGAAACTGCATCGGGTTTTTCTCTGAGCATAGTCAAACCCGCGTGCAAGGCAGCTCCGAGAGCAACGCATTCGTCCACATTCACAGTCATTTTAGGAGCAAAACCGAACATTTTTTCCAGATGCTGATGAACCAATGGAATTCGAGTGCTGCCACCTACGAGGAGCACATCATTGATATCAGAAGGTTTGAGACCTGCCTCATCAAGTATCAATTCCGCCAACATATCTGTGCGTGCCATTAGTGGCGAAATGGCCTCTTCGAACATTTGGCGGGTAATTTCAACTTTCATATTGCCTGCCGGTCCGTAGAGCATCTTTTTCGCCACAGAACGGCGAGACAGGGTCTTTTTGATATCCTCAGCCTCATCCTCGTACCTTGCTCTATCCTCATCAGAACGAATCAGCTCTGCACCTATTTTATCCGTGTAGCTTTGCTCCAGCATCTCTAATATTTTCCGATCGAAGTCGATTCCGCCGAGTGTGTTGTCGCCCTGCGAACAAACGATGTCTATTTGGTGTCCCTTGACAGTCATTATGGTAACATCAAATGTTCCACCGCCCAAATCATATACCATGACATTTCCAAAAACTTCATGGGTAGTTGCGTAATAAAGTGCCGCGGCGACAGGCTCATTAACCAGTCCGATGACGTTCAGCCCGGCCATTGTGCCGGCATCCATAGTCGCTTTTCTGCGAACCTCGTCGAAGTGTGCAGGAACGGAAATAATCGCATCGTGTATTTCACCATGCTCTGTCGAGCACTCATTTTTGAGCTTCTTCAGAATCAAAGCGGACAATTCCACAGGTGTCCACTCTTTTTCATCGATTTTTACTCGATAATCCGTATCGCCCATGTGTCGTTTAACCCACCTGACGGACCTTTTCGCGTTCAGGCGTCGTGCGTGGATTGCCTCAACACCTACTCTGATTATGTCGTGATTGTCCTCATCAAAAAAAATCGCGGAAGGAGTGATCCGGTCACCATCCGCATTCGGGACTATTTCCGCTCTGCCGATAGCGTTAAGATTTGCTAAAGCTGAGAAAGTTGTTCCAAGATCTATACCTGATAAATTTGCCATTATTTCACCTCTTGTTCTATTAAGCTGTAATTGGTTAAATGGTGATTGGTTAATTAAATAGTTAATCCAACAACCAGTTACCAATCGCTTATTAATCACTTTTTGTTTTTTCGGGAGCTTTTATCTTCATCGGTGATTTGACCTAACCAAATAATTTAATCGTAGCCGGACGTACCACTTTTATATTATTTTCATCAACAAAATACTGATAACCTGGCTTGATAATCTTGGCAATTTTGCCTATTAGCTGTGGGTCATCGCAATGTTCTTTTTCTTTAACAGCCTCTGCAAGCCTTTCCTGGCCGCAGTAATCACTGTTGATTTCAGGCACAAATTGCTCAACACCGCTTGATTCTAAAGCAAACAGCAGCTCATCCCGTGTTTCATTCAAGTGCATAAGCTCAATATCTTGCTCAGATTGGCTGTCGATACAATTGTCAATATTGTCTATGCAGCGAATAATTCGTATGCAGAAGTTTTTGATGATATTTAGGTCATATCCATCCTGAAGTTTTTTGACCCTTTCCTGTTGGTGCGAAGCATACTCACGAATTGCAGCTATTTGCTGTGTCAGTTCTGTGAGAGTATTATTGAGCGGATTATTACTCTGATCAGATTGGCTTTTTGCAGTTTCCTGTAACAAGCTATTGCTGGCCATCTGTCTGATTGCCTCAACCTGCTTTTCCAGTTTTTCAACCTGGTTCTTGAGTGCATTCTCAATCTGTATTGCACGTGTTTTTGGAAATTCTGTTGCGACAGATCTTGGTGAGGTTCTTGGGTCAAGAAGATATGCCAGTGGTATATGCGGAACCTCTTCATATATTTCTTCGTTGAGTTTGGTCGGATTATTATCTTTGGGTTCTTTGCGATTTTTAAAAACTTTGGCGCTAAGCTTCCTTAAAAAGGAGAAACGCCTTAAAACCGGACGCAGAGGGTATATCAATAAGCAGCATACAACGATAGTCCCTCCTACACAGATGCAGGCAATAGAGCCGGTGAAGATAGTTTCCTTTAGCTCTTTTAGCTTTCTGTATTTGTTTACTTTATTTTGCCAGTTTTCGCCGTAGATAATATCGGCATAGGGGTAGGTGCCTATTCTGCCTTCAGCCAGTTTTCCTATGTCAGCCTTGAGTTTTTCATCCTGCTCCTGCTGCAGTTGAGCATTTGTTTTACTTTGGCCGTTTTTATCCAGAGTCCATGGCGGCTCACCTCGTTCCTGTGGTGGTAAACTGAGCCATTGCTTATATTGTTGGAGGTACTCGTTTATTTCGGAGTCTTGCTTCGATGAATGGTCATTAGCTTGTTTTCGTTCTTTTTGCTTCTCGATGTAGATCCACTGAATTGCTGCAGCACCCACAAGCATCAATGTGAAGCCGAGGATGATATACTTTCTGATCATAATCACTCTTTTGTTCAAAAAACACTTATTACAGCGTCCTACCACGCTTGGCCATAGCTACGCGAAGGCAAAAGCGGCTATGCAAAGGCGCGTAGTCCGCTAAAATTGCCAAGATTAAATTAAAATCGACCAATAGCGCACAAGGATTCTTTAAAAAATGCCAATTAAAATATAAATAATAATATGAAGCTAACAAATAAGGTTTGCCGCGTTAGAAATCTTTTTTGTTGGATGTATTAAAGGACGTTCTTGAATTTCAAATAGGATTTGTGAATAAAAAAACGCTCAAGCTGTTTCTGAATCTGCAGCAACGTAAAAGTAGGCCTTTCCTGTTTCTGAGGTGTTATCCTCTATATAGCTTTTTATCGACTCCAAAATAGTAAAGCTTAGCTTTGATGTTCTTGCAATACCGGCCAGTTTTGTGTAAAGTAAGTAGAGATTTTTCGGTATTGGAGCAGTGGCTGAGTGGTTTAAAGCGACGGTCTTGAAAACCGTTTTACCCTT
>CAZVUF010000181.1:0-5958 GCA_964629355.1 uncultured Pirellulales bacterium
TGTTGTAATTCGGCCAACTGCTTTTCAGCTTTTTTTAGCCGCTCTTTGCTGGCCTCGTCACTTTCTTTTTTCAATGCTTCACGCTCAATTTGAAGCTGAACTATCTTCCTGCGAATGTCATCAAGCTCAGCGGGCAGCGAGTCATTTTCAATCCGCAGCTTCGAGGCTGCTTCGTCAACTAAATCTATCGCTTTATCCGGCAGCCAGCGGTCTGTTATGTAGCGATTAGACAAAGTCGCAGCGGCGACGAGCGCCGCATCCGTAATCCGAACGCTGTGGTGGGTGTCGTACCGGTCTTTGAGGCCGCGAAGAATAGCTATGGTCTCTTCAACACTCGGCGGGTCGATTAGAATCGGCTGAAAACGCCTCTCAAGTGCAGCATCTTTTTCCACGTGCTTTCGATATTCATCTATCGTTGTTGCTCCAATGCAACGCAACTCTCCTCGCGCAAGCGATGGTTTTAGCAAATTACCCGCATCGACCGAGCCTTCGGCTCTGCCGGCACCGACAACAGTATGCAGCTCGTCAATGAAAAGTATAATTTGCCCTTCCGCGGCAAGAACCTCTTTGAGCACTGCTTTGAGCCGGTCTTCAAATTCGCCTCTGAATTTAGTTCCTGCTATCAGCGCCCCCATATCCAAAGCGATGATTCTTTTATTTTTCAGCCCCGTGGGGACATCACCTGCGACTATTCGCTGGGCGAGTCCTTCCACGATTGCGGTCTTGCCGACACCGGGTTCGCCGATTAGTACCGGATTATTTTTCGTTCGACGGTTGAGAACCTGCATACATCGCCGGATCTCCTCATCTCTGCCGATAACGGGATCGAGCTTTCCTTTACGAGCCATTTCAAGAAGGTCGATACCATAACGCTCTAAAGCTTTATATTTTTCTTCCGGATTTTGGTCGGTTATCCTCTCACCACCACGTACATCTTTAAGAGCATTCTCGATCTGCTCAGGCGTAATGGAATTAAGGGTTAAAATCTCTTTGGCATCGCTTGGAACCTCCGCAAGCGAGATAAAAAGATGTTCAACACTTAAATATTCATCTCCCATAGCATCGGCTCTATTTTGGGCGTCCAATACTACCTGATTTATGGCAGGATCGGGCATAATCTGGCTGTTACTTTTACCTTGTGGCAGACGCCTAAGCTCGCTTTCTATCATCTCTTTGAGCCGTGAAACATTAGCACCTATCTTTTTCAAAACCATAACCACAACGCCGCTTTCATCGCTGCAAAGAGCACTTAATAGATGTAGCGGTGACAACACGGTATGTGATTTAGCCATCGCTATCTGTTGAGCGGTCGCTAATGCCTCCTGAGCTTTCAATGTTAACTTGTCGAATTTCATAATCTAAAGTCCTTTAAATACAGATTATTAGACATCGCCAAAATATATTAGCAAAAGCCGTGCCCAAACAGTATGAAATTATAATTACAGCCATAAAAAGTAGTTACGACCTTTTCCTTCCCTCACTAGTGTGCCAATTTGGCAGATAACTTGACTTCAAGGCTAAACGGTGTAAAGTTAAACAATTATTTTGACAACTGGCATGACCTGTTTTTTATGGATATCGCTTAGGAGGTTCGGACTCGTTGTGGATAAAAGAAGAAACACCTGGTCGGCGAAAATAAAAAGGACTGTTACTTCGACATTGCCCGTTTCTAAAAAACGTAAAGGCCGATGCAATAGCTGCGGAGCGTGCTGCAAGCTGCCTAATGTCTGTCCCTTTCTAAGATTCAGACAGGATGGAAAGTCTTATTGCTCCATTTATGCAATCCGTCCGCTGAACTGCAGAAAATATCCAAGAACCGAATCAGAACTCATCACTGCTGAAACCTGTGGTTATAGCTTTGAGTGAGGTCTGCTTTAGTGATTTGTAATTTAAGAGCGAACGATTGACGATGGAGAACAGAATACAGAATAATTACTTCTGTATTTTGTCTTTTGTCTTCTGACAAGGATAAATAAACTACCAAGAACCAACAACGCCCCCGTTGCCGGTTCCGGCACAACCGGCTCGTCCGATACAGGGACAATCACAATCGGAAGCTCCGGATCTCCGGGCCATGAAGGAAACACAGAATCAGGAGAAATGACCTTTGGGACAACCGTTCCTCCACCTCCCCCCATTAATGAAACATTATTCCCGATTCCGGTAATGCCGCCTCCGCCAAACTGAGCTTTGCCGCCACCTCCGGGAGAGCTTGTCTTCGGAAATAGTCCCTTATACTCGGAACTCTCAAATAAAGCGATAACAACCTTAGGCACATTTACCTGTGTAACAGTGCTGCTCGCCTTTGAGTCACTTACATCTCCTAACCAGCAAACGAACTTAAAGCCGGGTTTTGGTATTGCAGTCAAAGCAATTTCCTCATTTGGGTTGAAATGATGAACACCCAGACCCGGAGTGACGGTACCACCCTGCGAGGGGAACTGCCTAATAATAAGCGAAACTCCCCCTGACTGACAGTATGCTACGGTCCCCAAGCCACCTGAAATGAGCATGATGGCTAATACTACGGCACGTAGTCCAAAAATTATTTGGCTACGTCCCCCCATAAAAATACCTCCTCTTGCAACAGATTTTAACCGTGCACCAAGGGAGGGCTCTATGGCTAAGCGAGTTTAGTATCTTTCCGTGCCTATATTAAATCAAATCTCCTATTAAAAGTCAAGTCTTTTTTCGGTTCAGCGAGCAGATGCTTTGAACAGTCTGCTGAGCACGGAGAAAATGCATTGTATTTTCGGACTAAAGGAATTACTACCAAGATAGGCAAGTTACATTTTTAAGCTGTTCTATCTGTTCTTGAATTGTTCTAAGCTGTTAATTGACTGTGTACAAATTCGGCGCCTCGATGCAGGGCCTTGGTGTTGACAGGTATTGTTTTATGATACCTTTCAGCGAGGACATCAGGCAGCGCCTGCACAGCAGCATCAACAGTAAGATGTCCGCGCTTTTGCAGATATGCACCCAAAGTCACCATGTTTGCAACCTTCTGGTTGCCTAACTGAACTGCAAATTCATCAGCTGGTACCGCGATTATCTCGATTGTCTCGTTCAATTGCGGAACACTATCAATCAGAGAGCTGTTCATCACCAACAGCCCGCCTTTTTTAAGTCGTGGGGCAAATTTATTCAGCGAGGCTTCGTTCATTACGATTAGCGAATCGGGTTTGCCGACGACAGGACAGGCGATTTCTTTTTCTGCGATAATAACCATACAATTGGCTGTTCCGCCGCGAACCTCTGCCCCGTATGAAGGCATCAAAGTTATTTCTTTGCCGGCATTCATTGCCATCTGTGCTAACAGCTTGCTGGCTAAAATAATCCCCTGTCCGCCGAAGCCGGCGATGACAATCTCTTCATATAGTTCGTTTCTCGTATTTTGTATATTCAATTTCGTATTTATCCTTTTAGTTTTCCCAGCGGAAAAGGTTTTGTCATTTCTTTTTCGATCCATTCCATCGCTTTAGCCGGACTCATCCGCCAATATGTCGGACAGGGACTAAGCAGCTCAACAAGTGACAGACCTTCGGCATTATTGACCTGCAATTCAAAGGCATGTCTGATAGCCTTTTTAGATTTGCGGATTTGAGCTGGGCTGCTTAAGGCACATCGCTCGACATATATCGCACCTGGCAAGACGGCTAATAATTCAGATATTTGCAATGGATAGCCTTCGTTTCGGGCGTCTCGGCCTTTTTGTGTGGTAGCTGTGACCTGCCCAACTGTTGTAGTAGGCGCCATCTGGCCGCCCGTCATTCCGAAGACCGCGTTATTGATGAAGATGACTGTTATTTGTTCACCCCGATGGGCTGCGTGAATAATCTCCGCTGTGCCGATTGCTGCAAGGTCGCCGTCGCCCTGATATGAAAATATTATTTTATCTGGATTGGTCCTTTTCATCCCTGTCGCCACCGCCGGTGCTCTGCCATGCGCCACTTCGATCATATCCACATCAAGGTAATTGTACGCCAACACTGCGCAGCCGACAGGAGCTATGCCAATAGTGCGTTCGCGAATGCCCAGTTCATCAATTGTCTCAGCTATCAACCGATGAGCAATTCCGTGTCCACATCCGGGACAATAATGTGTTGGACAATCCTTAAATGTAGGTGTTCTTGTAAATACAACCTTCATACTTTTATCTTGAGTCTTGTGTCTTGAGTCTTGTGTCTTAATGTCAACTGCCTTATTTTATCCAGAATCTCGTCAACTGTTGGCACACCACCGCCGGGTCTTCCATAAAACAATACCGGTACCTTGCCGGCTACAGCCAATTTTACGTCCTCTACCATCTGGCCGAGGCTCATTTCCACTGTCAGGAATATCCGAAACTCCTCAGCGGCTCTGCTGATTTGCTCGGCGGGGAATGGCCATAGAGTAATAGGACGTATCCAGCCGACCTTGATTCCTTCTTCTCTCGCCTTATCTACCGCTCCACGCACAATTCTTGCAGCGATGCCATAAGCAACTACTACGATTTCGGCATCATCAATCTCGTACTGCTCGCAGAGAACTTCATCTTTCTGGATTTGCTCATATCTGGCCTGCAGTTTGTAGTTTAGCTCTTCAAGCACACCTTCAACAAGCCATAATGAGCGGACGATATTCTGCTCACGGTCTTGTGCTCCTGTTAAAGCCCAGTCTTTCAGCGGTAAGTCTCGACGCGGCCTCTTCTGGAAAACTACCGGCTCCATCATCTGGCCCAGGATTCCGTCAGCTAAAACAACAACGGGAGTCCGATACTGGTCGGCTAAATCAAACGCTAACGGCATACAATCGACCAGCTCTTGAACGCTTGAGGGAGCCAGAACGATGGTTCGATAATCGCCGTGTCCGCCGCCGCGAGTGGCCTGAAAGTAATCGCCCTGTGACGGAGCGATGTTTCCCAGGCCGGGGCCTCCTCGCATAACGTTGACCACCACAGCCGGCAGTTCAGCCGCCGCCAGGTAGCTTATTCCTTCTTGCATCAGGCTGATACCAGGGCTCGACGAGCTGGTCATAGCCCTTTTGCCCGTGGCTGAGGCCCCAAATACCATATTAATTGCCGCCAATTCGCTTTCGCATTGTAGGAAGACCCGGCCTTCCTCGGGCATTCTTCGGGACATATAGGCGGTGACTTCATTTTGCGGCGTAATGGGATAGCCGAAGTATGCATCGCAGCCGGCAATGATAGCCGCTTCGCTGAGGGCCTCATTGCCACACATTAACACCCTTTCGTCCACCACTATTCTTCCTTGCTGTATTACTTCTGTACAAACAGAAATATCTTGTATTTTATTTCTTCAGATTTCCGCCTGCACAAGATTGAGGTTGCAACTTTTCCTTGCTCGGCTTGGTATTTATCTCAATTGTGCCGTCGTCCTCACGATATACCTCGATTCCCGCCTCCGGGCAAACAATTGCGCACATAGCACAGCCGGTACAATCACTTTCATTAACGGGCTGAGCCGGGAAGTAACCGGCTTTGTTCGAGCAGTTAGAGATAACGATGCCGTTCTTCGGGCACACCGATATACATAGCCCACAGCCTTTGCATCGTTCGATGTCGATAATTATTTTGCCACCAGCCATTTTTACATTCCATTTATCCACCCTCCGTCCCTTAGGGACTGCGGAGGACGGGTCGTATTGGCTATCGCGTCCACTTTTGAAATACTCATCATGTAGCTCTGCCACAGGTACAATGCACCACGAGAGACATTTTGCGCATTTTAACAAGACCGCATGCCATTGTAAAGTTAATAAGGGAATTATAATCCTCTGAACGATTACGTAAGGAAATAAAAGTGAAGATTATCCTTGAGCAGAAGAGCATATAACTTTCAGGATAATTAGAGCACATGGCGGCACGGCTTAAACTCGTCATGGCGAAGGCCAAGCCGCAGCCGGAAAGGGTGAAAGACGGGATTTGAACCCGCGACCCCTGGATCCACAGTCCAGTGC
>CAZVUF010000182.1:0-4461 GCA_964629355.1 uncultured Pirellulales bacterium
GCTTTGTCAAGAAACCAACAGATAAACCCACAACTCCTCTACAGGAGAAAATTGCCCTGTTTCTTACCTATTTTCTTTCTACACATAACTTTGGCAAAATCGTTTATGTAAAACTAACAATTTCACTATTTATAATACTTCTAATACTGTTTTAAATTTATTATTAAATATTATTAAGTATAAATCCTATACTTGCGTTTGAGCATTCATCCGTATTTGATAACAAGAGTTGCTTTTTTGAAAAAATTGTTATCTTAACTTTTTTGCTGGATACTTTTCATTTATTAGTGTATTTTATCTGCACAATATTTTTATTTTAAGGGAGGCTCTTAATGAAAGTAAGTTTTAATAAAGATGCCCTTGCTGAGGCTTTAGGTCTGCTTACCTCTGTGGTGCCTGCAAGAACACCAAAACCAATTCTGCGGTGTGTTCATATCGCTACAAGTGATAAAGATGTCTGTTTATCTGCTACGGATTTAGAGACCGGGATTAGTTATTATTTATCTGAGTTGCAGATTGAAGAAAGCGGCGAAATTGTTGTGCAGGCAGACAGAATGGCTGGCATTGTGCGTGAAAGCAGCGAAAGCGTACTGATGGTAAAGGCTAAGGAAGGTACATGTGAAATAATAGGCTCAGACAGCCATTTTACTATATATGGTCAGGAACCTGAGCATTATCCGGTGGTGCCGAAGTTTGAAGGCGAAGCTGATTTAACAATGCCCCTGGAGAATCTACAATCTGGTGTTGAACAGTGTCTGTTTGCTACAGCTAAGGAAACAAGCCGGTATGCTATTAATGGCGTATTTTGGGAATTTAAGGGGAAGAAATTACTTTTAGTTTCAACAGACGGCAGGAGGTTGGCAAGATCCAGAGCCAGTCTCTCTTCGCCTCCGAATGAGCATATTTCAAAACAGAAGATAATAGTTCCAGCCAAGACAATGGGGCTTTTATCAAAACTAAGCGCCAAAGATAAAGAAAACCTCTCTGTAAAATTAGTTGATAATCAAATAATGTTTAGGTATGCAAATGTAGTCATAAGCTCGGTTTTGGTTGAGGGCAAATTCCCAAACTATGAAGATATAATCCCAGCAGACTATAGTAATAAACTGGTTTTATCGACCGCTGCGGTATTGAGCGCTGTTCGAAGGGCAGCCTTATTGACAAGCGAAGAGTCCAGAGGTATCAAACTCTCTATTAATAAAGATAATATTGTGTTTTCGAGCCGGGCACCGGAAGCAGGTGCTGCGCAGGTTACGATTCCCATCGAATATGATGGTAAACCAATTGATATTGGTTTTAATCCACAGTTCCTGATTGATGCACTGAGAGTTATTCATACAGATGATTTTGAGTTGCAGCTTGGTCAATCGGATACACCTGGTCTTATAAAAAGCGGAGCAGATTTCCTTTATGTTCTGATGCCGATAAGCTTGGGTTAGACGTTTTATTAGCAGCAGAACCAGTAAGGAACCAAAAAATTTAAGATTCTATATATGGAGATTATGCGCTTTTAGCATAGCATCCAGTTTATGAGTGACAGAGAAGAGCAGATATTAGAAAACGGTTATCACTCGGAGAGGCAAGCTGTTACAACAGAAAGACTCGGTGATGTTCTTGCTTTGATGATGGTAAGTAAAATAATGCCGCAGCAGGGGCTATTTTGTCGTGCGTCAGATATTTTAAAGAATTTACTGCCGGCAGAGATTTACGAGCATTGTAGAATCGATGGTCTTTACAACGGACAGTTCAAGGTAATTGCAGATTCACCATCGTATATGTATCAATTGCAGATATACAGCTCAAACATCCTTGTTGAACTAAAAAGGCAATGTTCAAAGTACCGTATAAAGAAAATAAAATTTGCTATTGGCTAAAAGGGATGTTTTTTACATTTTGACGTGACGTGCAATAAAGCAAATTGTAAAGCAGAAACGGTTAAAAATCCGATTTATTATTTAAGTACTTAATACAGGTCAGTAATTCTTCACGGTAGGTTTATATGGATACTCATAAATACGATGCAAGCAATATAAAGATACTTGGAGGAGTTGATGCGGTTCGCAAACGGCCGGATATGTACATCGGTGATCGTGGTACGGGGGGCTTACACCACTTGGTCTATGAGGTGCTGGACAACTCTATAGACGAGGCCATGGCTGGCTTTTGTCAGAATATCACTATCAGGATAGGTCCTGATGGCAGTTGTATGGTGGAAGATGACGGCAGAGGAATACCGGTTGAGTTGCACAAGGAGGCAAAAGTCAGCGCTTTGGAGGTTGTCCTAACAACCCTGCATGCCGGCGGCAAGTTCGATTCGGATAGCTATAAAGTTGCTGGGGGCCTGCACGGCGTAGGCGTAAGCGTTGTTAATGCACTCAGTGAATGGCTTGAAGCAGATGTTTATCGAGACGGCAAACACTATCATTTTGAATGCACTCGTGGTAAGAGAACAGGACCAGTGAAGGAGATAGGAACAGCAAATAAAAGGGGCACGAAAATAACGTTTATGCGGGATGAGGAAATATTCGACGATACGGAGTTCTCATACGATACACTTTTGAAGCGAATACGTGAGATGGCCTACTTAAATGCGGGCCTTAAGATCACATTTTGTGACGATAGAATTAAAAAGAAGGAGGTATTCAAGTTTGATGAAGGTGTTAAAGCCTTCATAAGGCACCTCAATGAAGGCAAAGAAACGCTTCATAAGGACGTTATATACTTGGCCAAAGAGGACCCGGGTTCCAAGCTGAGCTGCGAAGTGGCGATGCAGTATAACGATGGATATACCGAAAATGTTCTTGCCTTTGCAAATAACATCCGGAATATCGATGGCGGGACACACCTTTCAGGATTTAAAACGGCTCTTACACGGACCATGAACTATTACGCAAAAACGAATAATCTACTCAAGAACGGCCAGACAACAACAGGTGATGACTTGCGTGAAGGTTTAACCGCGTTAGTGGCGGTAAAGCTATCCGAACCCCACTTTGAGGCCCAGACGAAGGTCAGGCTGACCAATCCTGAAGCCGGCACCTTTGTTGAGACTACTGTTAATGAGCAGCTTGGGCACTACTTGGAGGAACATCCGACTGATGCTAAGCGGATTTTAAATAAGGCAATCCAGGCAGCAGCGGCAAGAGAAGCTGCTAGAAAGGCACGTGAGCTGACACGACGCAAAGGTGCTCTTAGCGGCGCCAATCTGCCGGGCAAGCTGTGGGATTGTGCAAGCAAGGAAAAGGCTTCTACTGAGATTTTCCTTGTGGAAGGTGATTCAGCCGGCGGCTCGGCAAAAGCAGGTCGTGACAGAAACATCCAGGCTATCCTGCCACTAAAGGGCAAAATCCTCAATGTGGAAAAGGCCAGGCTGGAGAAGATGCTTGCGCATGATGAAATCAGAACCGTGATAAGCGCTTTGGGAACCGGTATCGGTACGGATGAGTTTGATGTACAAAAATGCAGATATGGAAAGATAATATTGATGACGGATGCCGACGTCGATGGCGCACACATCAGAACGTTATTGCTGACTTTTCTATTCAGGCAGATGCAGCAGTTGCTTACCGAGCGGTTGGTTTATATTGCTCAACCTCCGCTTTATGAAATCAGGATTAAAGGACAGAGGAAGTCCGAATATATCCTCAGTGAAGCTCAGATGCGAAAGCGCATGGTTACACGCGGCCTTGAAGGAACGACACTTATCATAAGGGATGGTGAAGCGGAAAAGAAACGCTCTAAGTCACAGAAAACAGCTAAGCAGAAAGGAGGACAGGTCCGTAAGGTGGAAGATAAAGAATTGTCGGCTCTTGTAAAATTCTTAGCTGATGCAGAACGCATTATAAATGTCCTTGCCAGACGGGGAATAATCTTTGAAGAATTCGTCAGCGCCAATTATAACCCTGCAAAGGGTGGGTTGCCGCGTTTTCTAATCCGTGTGCCGGGCCAGCGGGATGAGGTTTTTTACGATAAAGCTAAATATGAGAAACGCCTGGATGAGTTTGGTGAGTCGGAAGAATATGACGCCGAGGAACTGCACGAGCTGGCTCGTATTAATCAAATAAACGATAAACTGAGGGCTGATTTCAATTTAGACCTGAACGATTTTCTATTAAAACTGGTTAAAACTGTATCAGGTGAGGACGTGCCGACCAAGTTTCAGTTAGTCAATGTTAAGGACACCTACGAAATTGCTTCGCTCGGCGGAATCTGTCCTGCGATCAGGCAAATTGGCGGCAGAGGAATTGATATAAAGAGATTCAAGGGTTTAGGCGAGATGAATGCTGAGCAGTTGTGGGATACCACGATGAATCCTGCTACGAGGACGCTATTAAGTGTTCGTGTTGACGATGCGGGTGAGGCTGACAGGCTCTTTAGTATATTAATGGGTGATGATGTGGAAAAACGCAGGAACTTCATCCAGGAACACGCGCTCGAAGTGCAAAATCTCGATATTTAAAA
>CAZVUF010000182.1:4561-5954 GCA_964629355.1 uncultured Pirellulales bacterium
AAGGCATCAATATCTGATTTTTTCGCGCGTATGATAAGCACAGTTGACGAGGAAGACCCCCAATCACTTAGTGGAGCAGTTGGTGTAACTATGCTCATTGATTTGTTATCTTTGTTTTGCGTAAGGACAAGACCGCGTCCAGCAATTGCAATTCCTGTTGTTTTGGACGAATCGCCGCTTCCAGTAACCGTGATAATAACCGACTCGTCCGGTTTCAGGCTTCGTATATTTGCTGCGTGTTTTAATGCTTTGATAATGTTTGTCTTGAGGTTTTCAACCTTTTCAGCATCATATTTTTCTTCAGTACGTTCTTCTCTGCGTCTTCGGTCCTCCTGCGGTTCGTATATGTCTCTTCGCATCTGCTCCCAGACCGGGTCGATACCTTCTTTTTGTGGTTGCTTTTCTTCTTCCTGCACCGCAGGTCCGGGCGAGAGCGGGAAGTCCACTTTCATTAAGAAAAGCGCACCGTAGCCTTGAAGGTACATGGTTTCAGGCAATCGGCCTTGGCCTATAAAGGTTCCGGAGAACCACGTATATCTGTTCTGCCTGGACTGCTCCTGTCCTAATTGTTCGTCAAATATACGTGACATAACAGTCATGTCTTCTGTTATTGCAGCAAGCTCTTCCACCTTCATTTCTGAGGTTGGAATAACCAGGACCATGCCTGCACCACTGCGTGAAAATGGATCTCCGAAATTAAAGCGAAGCTCGGCGAGATTTTTAGACAGTTTAGATAAGCTCTTTTCACCTGTATTTTTTGCTCTTTCCATCTGCTCACGTGAGGCTTCCATCTGCGATCGAGCAGCCTCCATTTGCACTTCTTTCTCTGTAGTCTCGACTGTACCTACCTGCGCCGGTTCCGGAGTTGTAGGCGCAGGGGCCGGTTGGGGTGGTGTCGAAACCGCTTGGGCTAATGCAAGACCTGTCACGGTCAAATTGAGAATGGCAAATACAGTAATTGTTCGGACTAAAGGTTTCATTTTTTGCTCCTTTCATTATGTGTTTTTTGGGGTTATTTTATTCGTATTAAATCGTTATGTGTTTTCAGGTATACCTTACCAACACAGAGAAGTTGCCCCGGACTTATGGTTTCCATAAGTTTTTTCTTTCTTGTCTTTCCGGTCACTGTCAGTGGTAAATCAGTTCTTATGGAGCCGTTATGCGTCGAGGCTGGTTTAAGATAGCAGTTTCTATTCATTTTTGGCCCCTTTCGGTTACTCGGTTCTATTTTTTTCTTTCATTTAGGTTGATTAGATTTATCCACACCTATGCTATCGGGTTGGGTGTAAGACAAAAGCTGTGCCATATCCTGTCTTGTACGCTTTAATTCACCCTCCGTCTGCAGAGCCAACGTCTCTAAAGCTGTTGCGAACCACTGTCGATCGTGCGTTTG
>CAZVUF010000183.1:0-5864 GCA_964629355.1 uncultured Pirellulales bacterium
CGCCAACGGGTTTACAGCCCGTCCCCTTTAGCCACTCGGGCACCGACCCAAAAACCATGAATGAAACCACCTTTTACAGTTATTCCGACAACATTGCAAGAAAATAGAGAGCAAACCGATTTTGATGTATTTTACTTGCTTTGCAGACAACAAAAATATACACTAATAATCCGTGAGGAGCCTGCTTAAAATTTCTTCTTATAACCGCTCGTCTCTGCGAAGCACTTCGCCGAAGCAGGAAGCGCCGAGCCGTAGCCGGGCGGGATGCAAAAAAAGTTCGAGGAAAGGGTACGATTATGAAACCTGCGAAATCCACCATAGGCGTAACACTTGTTATATTGGCTTTATCCGCTGGTGTTTGGACCGTAGCAAAATGCTCCGTTCAAGCTGAAGAGCCTAACGAACCTAATGCCGGTGATGTACGAATAACTAAGACTGAAAAACAGCCAGCTGATAGTAATTTATTGTCCAATGCCGCAACGCGTGATTCAATCGGAAATGCACTTAAACAACCTCTCACTTTTACCGGTGCAGAACGCGGCACTTTGGCTGGCCTGCGAGGTTTTTGCTTAAAGGTGGTTCTCAACTCACCGGCACCGGTATTCCACCTGACAGAGCAAGCATTACAGAGAGATATCGAGATGCGACTTCGATCTTATGGGATAAAGGTGCTTCCCGATGATGTATACCAAACAGACCGAGATACGGCATTACTTCAAGTAAAAGTTGAATGGAAAAGAATTGAATCACTCAGAGTTGTTTACGCCACCTGCAGAGCCTACGTTCTACAAATAGTGGTTTTACCAAGGAGCGAGAAACTACTCTGCACGTATGCTATAACCTGGGACGCAATATCAGGAACCGTTGTCAGACTGGAAAACCTTGACGAAGTTTATAATAACGTCCATTACACCCTTGATGATTTCATCAAAGACTATCTTTCGGCGAATCAGAAAGAGCAGCTCGTAGGTGAAGAATTAAAACCTTTGGACAACTAATAACAGCTTCATAATTTAACAGGTTATCCCCTCCAGTTTTGAACTATTTATTAAATCTTAAAGCCATGAATCATAAAGGCTTAACTGCTTTTTAGTCATTCTTTTGCCTTAAAAGCTCTCTTTTCTGATAACATTGCTCAGTAAAAACAGCTATCTCCGAATCAAGATTTGCACTGGCTGATTCACCAAAGAATGCATGAATTATCGGGAAAACCAAATCAGGTTTTCTCTTTCTTAATTCTTTCGCCATCGCCTCGATTTTTGCCGTTGCCACTCCCTCCTGCATGCAGGTGAAAGGCCCTACATGAAATATGCCTGATATATACACATTAGCCTTTGGCTTGGTTAGCTCGTTCATAAAATAATAAGCAATCCCCGTGCTAAGCGGTGACTCGCCTTCTATATTTCCATGAAATTCATGCTCCGCCTCCAGAGTCTCAATTATCTCCATCGGCTTGGGTAGAATATGTCTGCCGTCAAGCACCTCATGGAATGGCTCAGCTATTTTGTTTTCAACGTAAGACATATATTGGCCCTTAATAAAAGTTTTTGCTAATCTTGCCGATTGTTTGAATGTCCTTATAAGATCAAAGCTTTTAATCCCCAGTCCAATATCGCGCCTCGAATTTCTTTGGTTCATCTGATTTACATACGCCAGCCAGTCAGTAATCGGGTCTCTTATTACCTCCAGGCCTGATTCCTCTAATTGTTTTATCACGTAGTTCGTATATGGATCATGCTGTCTCATGTAGATTTCGCCTATATACAAAACAAGAGGAAGCCTTTCGCTGTTTCGCATATCTATCCTCTTGAACAATGATACTGTTTCCTCGCCCCACCTTACGAGGTTCGCCGTTTCTGCACCTTTTTCCACCACCTTTCCAAGCTCATTTAGCCTTTCCTGTCTGAGATCCTCCGCACATGTTTTATCCTGAGCGTAAGGGTAAAATCTTAGAAAGGCATCCTCAAGCAGGTCGGATGCTTTTATTGCCTTGAACAAGATTTTCTGCATCCGAATTTTATCTGACGAGCCGCACCCATCCGGAAGTGGAATGTCAATATAATCAGTTTCCGAAGATGGACCTAAAACCGGGACTTTTGACAAGCCCCTCTGTTGAATAAATTCTCTCACGATCTCCGTGTACTTTCCAAATCTGCATGGGCCGCTGGTGGTAGGCAGCATAACAAGATAATTATCCTCTACGTAGGATTTTGAATTTCTCTCAATTTCCTCGCTAAGAAAACCAAGTGCATCACCTACAACGCCTTTAAGAGGATGACAAACCTCTGTATAAATATGCTGCTTTGCTATTTCATTGCCCCTGGGCGTATTGGTAGGCAGCACTTTTGCATCGATTCCGAAATGTTTAAGTCCCGCCACCGCCAAGTGACTGGCATTGCCCATGTAAGGTATCAGCCAGGTTCTGTTAGCGCTGCTTTTGGAAGAACGTATTTTCAACTCTTCAATCCTCAACGGTTGGGGCTTGTTCTGGCTTACGACCCTTTCATGAGCTTCTGTTCTCGTTACAAAAGGAGCGTTATTTGTCTGCGCATCCGTTAGTAAAGTCAGCAGCGGCTTATTGGCCAATTGCTGAATCTTTTCCTCCTGATAAATTTTTAAGCTATCCGGGCCGCAGGCGAAATTCATCATCCTGATAGCATACAAATACGGATGATTGGCCACAAAAACGTGAGCCTTGAGTATCTTGACGCTCTCTACCCAGAACTCATTTTCCACGAAACCATCAATGGAGATATTCTCGAATTTATGCTCTAAAAATATCTGCGGTATATAATCAAGTCCCCGTACATGAGATAACATATCGCCCGAATTTGAGCTTGCTTCGGGATCGAGCAGAACGTAGTCTCTTCCAATGCCTACATAGGCTTTTTGCCCGGCTTGTTCGATTCTTTGCAGGAACTTGTCACCCTCTTGGTAAAGCTCCTCTTTAAAACTTTCTTCCGCCTCATCGGCGTATCTGATAGCTTCTTTTATCTGCCTCTTTGAAAATCTAAATCCTAACCTTTCAAATTCTTTTTTTAGCTGCCCAATAAGCAGCCCCAAATCTCCAAAATGTAAAATGGGATTTATCTGCTTATTTTTATCAAGGGAGAGGACATCATTTAAAACATAGCCTTCGGATTCCGTGTATATGCAGTACTTCAAGTCGGGTGGCGACTGTTTTCTGTGCTCAATAAAGCTCGGATTAAATAAATACTCAACATCCGCATTGGCAGTTAACAAGGCTGCGTGCCCAGTTACAAGCTTTCTGGCTATACAAAACTCCGTTCTCGAATTATCGACACCTATCTTGGCTATATCCTTATCGCTCCTCGGTGATACCACCGGACAAAAACCGAGTTTTCTGAATAGTGCTGCACTCCAAATTCCCTTTTCACTGAGAGTCGCGGTGCTCCTTTTGATTCCTACTGTTCTGGCCTTCTTATCGACTGCCCTCACGGAAGAGATCTCCTCCAGCAGACAGCCGTACTTTTTGAAATGCTTTTCGTATATCTTATGATACTTATCAACGTAATTCGTTTTTGGTTTACCGGACACTTCCGAGTTGCCTCTCGGACAGAATCCTCCCGTATATATCTTATCGTCCTCAATAGAAAAAACTTCAAGCTGGCAGTCCCTCATGCCGCAGGACTTTTCTTTGAACAGCTCCTTACAGGAAACCTTTTTCTTCTCAAAAGACATATCAACCAAAGACCATCCTCTGAAGGCTGTATCGCACTGTTTGCCTTGCTGCGTGTTGAGTTTTATGTTTTCAATAATATCAAGTGCCTGTCCCCAGGCCCCAAACATTTCACGGTGAGGATAGGCATCAATCTCCTTGTCTGTCACCTGGGCAAGAGCTGCAAGGAAGGCCATGCCTAAAGGAGGTCCCCCCTGCGCAGAACATTTTTTGCCGACATGCTGTGAGCCCCCTACGAATTTATAATAATAACTTGCGGCTGTCCCACGCACTATGGCTGCGGCGATCTCCTCTTTGCTGAAGCCCTCGGCAATGAGCCTGTTTTCATCCATCTCCATAAAGACCCCGCAGGTCGAGTCAATAATCGGGACTCTCTCGGCTTTAAGAGCTGCCTCCTGCAGAGAATTCTCTACATTCAGGTTTATAATATCTGCCATATTCTCAAGAGTTTGGCCGGAGCCGGCCTGGCAGCTATAGTTCATCTTAGCCTGCTTGACCGTGCTGTCTTTTGCGAATGTAGTGAACTTCATATCCTGGCCGCCGATTTCAAAAATCGTATCTATCTTTGGATTGTAGTGCCTGACACCAAGAGCATGACAGGTGATTTCATCTGTAATTCTGTCGGCGATTTCCACTCCTCTTTCCGTCAAATCTTTTACTTTCTTTTTGCTTATCAGCATCTTTTCATAAAGTTTTCTTGCAGAACCGGTTGCGCCCACGCCCCTTATTATGACATTGTCTTTATGTCCGCTAAGGTATTGTATAACGCGTCTAAGGGATTGCCCCGGGTTTCCATGAGTTTTGATATAGAGTTTATCGAGCAGCCTGCCTGTCTTCAGCTCAACAAGAGCTCCTTTAGTGGTAGTGCTGCCACCATCTATTCCCAATACAACCTCTGTTCCCGGCTCAATTGACTCCTCCATGCTGCTGCTTTGTTGATGCACCTTACTAAGGTATTTATAAAGAGCCGGTGCAAACTGTCTTTTTTCCCGGCCGTACTTTGTAACATCATCAAGCTGTACCTTATCAAGAGTGAATTGATTACCTTCCTCCATGCCTTTTAGAGCAGCGCCTATAGCAGCTATGCTGTGATGATGTTCAGGCCTTATTAAAGGAATACAGAGCAGTTTCTCCAAATTCCTGCGGACTAAATCATTGGTAAAAACGCCCCCAGTAACAATGGCAATCTTGCTTTTATAGGACCTATCAAATTCCCTTGCTCCCATGACGTCTATCTTATAGTTTCGCGTGACGGTCCTGAAAAGGCCGGCTAAATTATCTTCTCTTTTTGCTCCTTCGTTTTGTTTATGGATTAAATCTGACTGGATAACCACACCGCAACGTGCCAGAAATTCGCTTGGTTCTTCAGATCTAACTGCTTCTTTCTCGGCCATTTGCAACATCTGCTCAAGCCTTGTTTGCAGCTTTTGCATGTTGGCGTTGACAGCAGCTTCGCGTTCATTTTCTCCATTTACAATACTGATATCCTGCAAATGCGGTTCAGGTATCTCTCCCTGGAATACTCTTCTGCACTGTTTTTCTATCAATGTTCCTGAACCACCTCCGCATTTACTTCCAGTCCGCCACTCCAGAATTATCCGTTTGCTGTTTACCTTTTTTATGTTGAAAAAGTAAGAATCCTTAGCACCAATATGAAATATATATTCTGCCTCGGGCGCTATAATCTCCACTCCTCCGGGTATTGAAACGCTATCGTAAACATACGTGATGTTTTTAAAAACTTTTAAAAAGCATACGGCACCACTACCTGTAAAAGAGACATTTTTAATACTGCTATTGACGAATCTCTGTGTTATATCTCTCCATGCCTCTTTTACAGCAGCAACCGGATTTGCAAAATGCATTATAGGCTTCGGGCAATAAGCGACCTCTTTTTTTGCATTGATAACCACATAATGCACACAACTGCTTCCAAGGTCGAAACCTACGAACAAATCGTTCCCAGAAACAAGTGTTTTTTCTTTATTGCTGAAGTTCATTATTACTCCATCTTACAATAATATCCCCACTGTTAAAAAGCTGTTAAAATACGTAATCTTCCTTACAGCAAATAACATGATAAACGAAATTAAATAATCTTTGTTGTTAGCTTTGTCAAGAAACCAACAGATAAACCCACAACTCCTCTACAGGAGAAAATTGC
>CAZVUF010000184.1:0-5846 GCA_964629355.1 uncultured Pirellulales bacterium
TGATTGCAAATATTAACGCAGAGTACTACGAAAGCGCTGAAAAAATCGTGGAGGGATTGACAAAGCAATTGACCAGCCCGATTTACTGGCAGAAATGTATGGAACGACTTTTAGCTGATGGCGTGGAGAAGTTTTACGAGATTGGGCCCGGCAGAGTCCTGACCGGCCTTATGAAAAGAATCAGCAGAAAAACACAAGTCGTAAACATAAGCAATCTGCAGGCGGTGGATAAGATTGGACGGTGGGTTAGTATTTAGCCCGCCAATTCATTGGCGGGTTATCTGCCAATGGGGTTTATCAGAAAATCACCAAATAGCATTGTATATACTTCTTTTGTTATGGCGTAAGCCATCTTGACGATCACGACATTGCCTTCCGGGATAGTTTTTTTTATTCGCGTTCTTCATCCTACATTATAAATCTCCTCCCCCATCCGGTCAATCATTCCCGATTGCCGGCTATAAGTTATCTCGTATATCATGTAGGGCTGTCACCCGGAACTCTTGCCACTTTAGCAATATGAATTTTGCTTTCTATATCTTCTTTTCCCTCTGATGACTCAATAGGAATACCTAATTCGTTGAGAAATTCAGTTTCGGCGTCTTGAAGGAATTGAAATAGTTCCAAACGTCCAGATTCACGTTGTGATGAAAGCCATATCCCCCATTCTCCAGTCCTATGATATCCCTCTTCTTGTTTTTTGTCATACAGATCTTGGAGTGTCCTTTTATCTGAGTTCAGAGTAACAACTAATCTTTCAAATCCCGATACATCGATCACTATAGGACGCCGTATCATTTGTTTACTTGGATATATTACTTCGTTTAACTTTTTATCAGCTCGTTTCAGAAAGAATTGCTCAAAATACCATTCACTGTTTGCCGAAGGTATCTCGCCAAAAGTAACAACGATACCTATTGTCGATTTATTACGGTTAATACTGAATTTATCCAATCTCCCGTTTTCTAAATCCTTGGCTGAAGTGTAAAGCTGAATAAGTCCTTTGGCAACCTTCCCAGTCGAATTGTTATTCTCTATTGCAGCATCTGTCAATCTATTAGCGGTGAACGAACACGCTTTGCATTCTACTAAAATTACTGTATCCGTCGTTTCGACAAGAAAGTCACAACTTTTACCCGTTGCGGTACTCTCCATCATCTTGCTATCTATAATATTGGTTACCCCCTTAAGTGAATCCAGAACTCTTCGTATATACTTCTCAAAGCTATTGCTGAATTCTGCAGCGAACACATCCAATGTCTGAGCCAATCGGTACAATCCCTCACCAGCATGAAGAAATAGCAAGTGTGTATGCGGGACTATGATTGAACCATCACTAAACTTTACTATTGGTGTTTCAAAAAAACACGACCGTATGAGCGAGTGAAATTCATAAGGTTCATTTTTTCGCATATCAATGAAATAGTGACCAATTTCCTCTGGTGATCTCGCAGAATATTTTAAAAAATTGTCCAAAGTTTCTTGCGAGATCATTATTTTCGGATTCTCTACCAATTTGACAAAAAAAGAACCACCGGCTTCTTTATGTGATATCGTCCAGCAAAGGAAACATACTTTTACCCATTGATCCATCGTGATTCTATAATGGGAATGAAATTCGCGTCTCGATTCTGCCATTGAAACGTCGCGAACAAATAAGATCCATGAACGCAAAAAGTGGGTCCAAGATGCTCTCTTTTGTAGCGGAATTTGTTCTCGATACATCAACAAGAAGAAACGTTCTATGGATTCAGAGATTGTGTTTAGTTGATAAGTATCCACGAAACTTTGGTATGTGTTCATAATTTTGGCAACGGCATTCCATGTTACTGGCTCCCTATATCCTTTTTTCCAGTATGCGCAGTTTGCCTCGATTGAGTGGATTATCCTATGAGGTGGGATTTGTATAAATTTCTTGTCGTCTAACCATGATTCAGTAAGTCTTTTTGACATCCATGTAATGTAATCCCGTGGAGCATGCCGTTTCAGTTTACGTTCCAAAGCATCGTATAACTCTAAAAATGCTACCTTAGGACTTTTTTTGTGGACATCTTCTTCCGAATTCATGATTTGTTAAATCTCTATTAATATAAGACTAAAAATAAAAAATGAGGACATCATTGTTTTTTATCCTGCCACCCTTATGAGATAACATATTTTCAAAAGCTCGAAAAGGCATTACCGTATTTGAAGTCGTTGTCTGCATATCTGGGTATCGCAAAATATCTCACGGAGTTCACCCCCAAAACCAACGAATTAAAGCTGAAAATGCTCTTTTCTAAAATTTTGTTGCCTTGCGGGGGTTGTTGCGGTAAAAGAATGAGGCAAGGGAACCCAAAAACCAAAATTTTTGCAAAAATTTCAAAAAGTATTTGAAATACAACGCCGTTTTGTCGTATATTATATATAGGATCGGGGTGTCTCCCGGTCGGCAAAGGGTTCCTTTCGGAACTCTTTGTTTTTTTATGGGAAAACCTTCAATCCCCAACCCATATATCTGCCTTTATCATTAGAATAAATCTTTTTCTCTATAATCTTAAAGGGTATATACGGTTCTCTGGGATGCAGCAGATGCCTTGCCATTGGATAAGCGCACAAATCCGCGATTTGCAGGCCTGTTATGTTGTCGTATTTGCCGTGGAAACTAAATCCCTTCATTTTCTGCTTTATTCTGTTTGGCTGTAAATAGTATGTGCCTCGGTCAATTGTAGAATTAAAATGCGATAGTAACATTCGGTCTTCTCTTTTTCCCCTTTCCTCAGCAAGAATTTCAAGGCTGGCACTTTTGTCTAAATAGTCCAGATAGAAAATTATTCTCTCGATAATAAACGACAACGAAAGTATGTACGGGTCTTTTGCTCCTTTCCCATATTTCTTTACGTGCTTCCTCTTGTCAATCGCGGCACCTAAAAGACAGTAGTTTGCTTCCGCCAGAATTGCATCGAGGTCTTTATAAAACTGCTCCTTCAACTGCATGTCGAAAAGTATCTGGAAAGCACCCTGACATTTCCGAATGTCCCTTGAATGGAGAATAACATCCGTGGTTCCAAAGTATTTTTGCTTGAAAATAGTTATTCGTTTTTCGAGTAGTCGCAGACTGTTTTCGTCAATAATACAGCCGCAGAGTAAGAATAAGGGGAAATTTTTGTCTATGAACCCCAAATTATGGTCGCCCGTTTCGTCCAGAAACAGAAAATAATTCATGCCATAAATTCCGCTAAGTTTGGATTTGTATTTTAGTCTGTAGAATAACAAAAAAGCTGTAATAATCAACATAAAAACCTCATAATTTGAATGAAAACACTCGTTTTCTAAAATTTTGTTGCCTTGCTGGGGTTGTTGCGGTAAAAGAATGAAGAAAATAGGAGGACGGAGAACCGAAGACAGAGGGCAGAAGACGGAAGACAGAAGACGGAAGACAGAAGACAGAGGACAGAAGACGGAAGACAGAATTACAAATAGTACGGAATCACAAAATTGTATGGAGACAAAGGAGATGTCGGAAAAGAGATTGGCGGTCGTAACCGGTGCTGCCAGAGGAATAGGACGGGCAATCGTTCTTGAATTACTCAAGCAAGGCCGAATCGTTGCTGGGCTGGATATAAATGCCCAGCAGCTTGGTGAGTTGGAGGAGATAGTAAAAGAAGCTGGCTTTATGGTTACGACTTGTTGTGTGGATATAACCGATACAGAAAAATTTACGGAGGCGCTTGAGACCTTGGCTTCTGAGTACGGCGGGATAGGGATTTTGGTTAATAATGCGGGTATTACGCGAGACAGGCTGCTTTTGCAGATGAGCGATGAGGAATTTGACAAGGTTATTGAAGTAAATCTTCGGGCCGCATTTGTTGCGACGCGGGTGGCATCGAGGTCTATGGTACGCAACAAATTCGGCCGTATAATAAACATAAGTTCTGTTGCGGGGGTGATGGGGCAGGCGGGCTCAAGCAATTACGCGGCGAGCAAGGCAGGCCTTATCGGACTGGCAAAATCGGTAGCGAGGGAAATAGGGAAGAAAAATATCACTGCAAATTGCATTGCGCCCGGCTTTATTATGACGGAAATGACGGAGGTGCTGCCGCAGCCGGTTAAAGACGCGGCGCTGCAGGTGATTCCTGTCAAGCGATTTGGGATGGTGGAGGATGTGGCACGGGCGGTGGCTTTTTTGGCCGGCGATGAGGCTGGCTACATTACGGGCCAGGTCCTTTGCGTGGACGGCGGAATGGCAATGTAGTTTCGCATTGTTTGCGATGCTTGTAGAAAGCCTGAAAAAAAACAAAAAAATATTTGTAGATATGTAATTTAGTCGGTAATATACCGGCCAATATAAAACTGGTGTGCAAAAAGGTGTTAGAATTAGTTTTTGTTACTGGAACCTAATAGTAAGGTTAAGAAATATTCCTTTGTTATTAGGGAGGATAAACAAGTGAGTGTTGACGAGATAGATGCCCAGGCAATTGAACAGAAGGTAATCGAGATAATAAGCGAGCAAATGGGCGTGGATAAGTCTGAAATAACACGCGAGACGTCATTTATTAATGACCTTAATGCCGACTCATTAGACACCGTAGAGCTCGTAATGGAATTCGAGGACGAATTTGATATGAGCATTCCGGATGAGGAAGCTGAGAAGATCCAGACGGTTGGGGCCGCAATCGACTATATCATCAATGTCGCACAATCCAAAAAGAAAGAGTAGCGAACAAGTTCGAGATGAAAAAGCGGCGAGTTGTTATTACAGGCTTAGGTTGCGTTACAGCCCTGGGTGAATCTGTTGACGAGCTTTTTGCTGCGTTGAGTGCTGGCAAAAGCGGCGTTTCTTCTATAGAATCCTTTGATACCAGTGCATATCCGGTAAGATTCGGCGGTGAGATAAAACACTTCGACGTGACGAAGTACGTTGACCCGCGAGAGAGCAAGCGCATGGACCGCTTCACGCAATTTGCCGTAGTGGCAGCCAACCAGGCGGTAAAAGACAGTGGACTCGACTTTTCAAAAGAGGACCTCTATTGTGTCGGTGCCATCGTCGGCACAGGCATCGGCGGCATCAAGGAGATTGAAGAGCAGCATATAAAACTTCTCGAGAAAGGCGTAAGACAGGTTTCGCCTTTCACCGTCCCTCGGCTTATGGCCAATGCCGCCTGTGGTACTATCGCGATTATCTACGGCCTGAAGGGTCCTAATTTTTGCGTTTCCAGCGCCTGTGCCTCCGCAAATCACGCCATCGGCGAAGCCTTTTGTAATATCCTTGCTGGGCGTAGTGACATCATAATTACAGGCGGCACTGAAGCCGCCCTCACCCCGATAGGGCTTGCCTCATTTTGTGCCGCGAGGTCACTTAGCACCCGCAATGACGATCCTCCGGCAGCTTCAAGGCCGTTCGATAAAGACCGGGACGGCTTCGTCCTGGCTGAGGGAGCCGGCATTTTGATCCTCGAAGAATATGAACACGCCAAAAAACGAAATGCCAAAATTTACGCCGAGATGCTTGGTTACGGTGCCACAGACGATGGCTATCACATTACCGCCCCTATGCCGGGCGGTAACGGAGCGGCGAAAACCATGGAGGTGGCGTTAGCCGATGCAGGTATAGCAAAAGAAAAGGTTGATTACATTAACGCCCACGGTACAGGTACGGAGCTAAATGACATTGCTGAAAGCACAGCTATCAAATCCGTTTTCGGCCAGTATGCATACAAAATACCCGTAAGCTCAACAAAAAGCTGCCTCGGCCATCAACTTGGAGCCAGTGCCGCTGTTGAGCTTATCGTTTGCGTCAAGGTTATAAATGAATCACTCATCCCCCCTACCATCAACCTCGAAAACCAGGATGAGCGTTGCGACCT
>CAZVUF010000185.1:0-5727 GCA_964629355.1 uncultured Pirellulales bacterium
TAAGTTTATGATTTACTAACGATAATTGACTATGAACTGTGAACTGTTTAATAGTATGATTTTATTCCATTATTTGAGTGAGTATTATACCCGCGGAAACCTTCGGCGTCAAGCAAAAAAAGCCCCGTAAGTCTCGTAGCCCATGCTACATTCCGTTAACATCCTTGGCTGAAATAGGTAAACGTCCCCAATAATTCCCCAATAATTCCCTTAAGAGAAATCTTTTTACACTTTTAAAATACCATCCACCTCACCCTAAGACATGGGATTCAGTGGCTGCCACCCGTCGATTAAATTTGACTTGCTTTCAGAGATGTTCTGCGGAGATAAGATTCATTAGAACTTTCGCAAAATACACCTAAACATACCGGCAAATGTACTTGCATTATCGGTCTTTCTCTGTTATATTTATATTTCGGAGTCATTTACCAATTATTCAAAATTAAAGGCGAGGAAAGTCCTATGAAAGAAAATAGAAAAATCATTAAGATTTGGCGTGTTTTTATTCTGCTAATTCTCCTTCATAGTTATCGAGCTAAGGGTGATGTCGAATTTGCGGGTGGTACTGGCGAGCCGAACGACCCATACCAAATTGCCACGGCCGAGCAGCTTATCTCAATCGACTCAGACCCGAACCTGCTTAATAAGCACTTTATCTTAGTTAACGATATTGACCTTGACCCGAATCTACCCGGTCGAAAGGTTTTTGACCGTGCAGTCATTGGTTCTTTCGATGGAGTCTTCAATGGCAACGGTCATATAATCTCAAATTTAACAATTACGGGTTACAGCTACCTTGGTTTGTTTGGCAAAATGAGCGGTCGAGTCTTGAACCTCGGCATTGAAGATGCTTTGATTGTTGGGAATGGCAACTCGCGTTATCTTGGTGGTCTGGTAGGAGAAAACAACGGAAGTATTGTCAACTGCTATGTTACGTGTGCTGTCTCGGGATCAGAATATCTCGGAGGACTCGTGGGCAGAAATATATCTAATACGATTACTAACTGTTACGCTACAGGTAGTGTCTGTGGTGAGGATAACAGCCGGTCTCTGGGAGGCTTAGTGGGAGGCAATGATGGCAATATCAGCAATTGCTACGCCGCTGTAAGCGTCCAAGCCGGAGACAACGCAGAGTACCTCGATGGCCTGGTAGGATTGGAGCTTTGGCCTGGAAGCGTCACTAATTGTTTTTATGATATTGAAGCCAGCAAATTATCTAAGGAAAGTATAAGGGGCCTTACAACGGCTGAGATGCAGGACCCAAACACTTTTTTGGATGCAGGATGGGATATGGTCGGCGAGCGTGCCAATGGCACGACCGAGCTATGGCAAATGCCTGAAGATGGAGGATACCCTGTTCTAACAGTCTTTTCTGATACATTCCGGCCCCGTGAATTAGCAGGTGTTGGAACAACAGAAGAACCATACAGAATAGCCACAGCCGAGAACCTGGGTGCGATTAATCACTACGATAGCTCAGCTTGCTACAAGTTGGTGGCTGATATCAACCTTTCAAACATCACGTGGACAACCGCACCTATAGCAGATTTTGACGGAACGTTAGATGGTGACGGTTTTACAGTTTCTAACCTGTCTATTAAGGGAGGCAGCTATTTGGGGTTATTTCGTTTGCTCGGCCCGAGTGCAATAGTAAAAAATATGATCATAGAGGATGCCAACATTGTAAGTAAACCAAATGATAGATGTCTTGGTACTATAGCAGCAATAAATAGAGGTAGCATCGAGTACTGCTGCTCTACAGGCAACGTCTCAGATGGCTTTGCCCCTCCTGCCATTTATCAATCCTCTGCCTCTATTGGTGGTTTAGTTGGAATCAACCGTGGTAGCATTACTAATTGTAACACTAATGTTCAGGTATCCGGTCGCTTTAATCGCGGCGGATTAGTTGGCTCTAATGTTGGTAGCATAACCAGCTGCTACACCATAGCGGATGTTACTGGTGGACTGAACAACTTCAGCATTGGCGGCCTCGTAGGGTATAATGTTGGTGGCAGTATCACCAACTGCTATTCCACAGGTGATGTTTCTGGTGGGTCCGACAGTGAGGAAATTGGAGGACTGGTAGGATACAATAGTGGTTGTATCATGAACTGCTACGCTATTGGCAATATTTCCAGCGAATTAAGCAAAATAGGAAGTGATTTTTTTGGTGGCCTTGTAGGATTAAATAAGGGCAGTATAACAAACTGCTATTCGACAGGCAGCATTTTTGGTGGGGACAACAGTCATTGTCTAGGTGGGATATGTGGAATGAATGAGTCGAATGGTAGTATTATTAAATGTTATGCAACAGGTAGCGTTTTTGGTGGAAACAACAGTGAATATCTCGGTGGCCTTGTGGGATTTAATACAAAAAGCTTACCCGAAAGACTTATACCAGGAGGCATAATCACCAGCTGTTACTTACTCTCACCTGCTGATGGAGGTGGCCCCGACAATGGACTGGGCTCGCTTTTGACAGATGAGCAGATGAAACAAAAATCCAGTTTCATCGATTGGGATTTTGAAAATATCTGGATGATCTGTGAAGGCAAAGATTACCCCAGATTACAGTGGGAAAATGTGCAGTGCGAGAACGAATAAGAGTTATCTAATATTAAGGTAGAACCTCCTTTTATGTGCAGTTAATCATTTGCCTTAATATATAAGTAATTATTTGGAGGGATTTATCTATGGAATCATTATCTTTATCCAAAGCGTTGTGCTTGTGCATAACTGCTATCGCGTTTGTGGCCCCTTTTACCTCCGCAGCGGAATTTGCAGGCGGTACAGGCGAGCCGAACGACCCCTATTTAATCTCAACAGCCGAGCAATTGAAGTCAATAGACAGCAGTAGTTATTACAACAAATGTTTCAAACTGGTATCGGATATCGACCTTGATCCGAATATACCAGGAAATGAGATTCTTAACAATCCTTTCATCGAATACTTTGCTGGAACTTTGGATGGCAATGACTATATTATTTCGAATATGGTGATTAATGGTTCTCGCCGTACACGTACCTTGGGACTCATCGGCTATCTATACTGGCCTGGTATCGTTAAGGATATCGAACTCCGAAATATCAAAATCCTTGGCTTGAGTCGTAGTGTGGGAGCATTAGTTGGCAGGAATGCCGGTTTGGTATTACAGTGTAGTGTTACAGGAAATGTAAGTGGTGAATCACACGTTGGAGGTTTGGTCGGTACTAACTTTGGAGATATCGTGGCCTGTTCTGCGTTTTGCAATGTCCAAGGTGTAGGAGGTGATGTAGGAGGTTTGGTTGGGACAAACTATGGTTATATTTCCAATTGCTGTGCGATAGGTGCTGTCACTGGAGAAGAACCCTTGGGTGGCTTGATCGGCGTGAACTATAGTAATGCAGTTTCTCAGTGTTACGCTGCATGTGAAATCATAACAGATTCGAACAATTCAATAGGAGGTCTGATCGGAAAAAGCTCAGGACAGACCACACACAGCTTCTGGGACATTCAGGTTAGTGGTCAAAAGATTAGTGCCGGGGGTATTGGACTAAACACTGCAAAATTACAGGATCCTGCGACCTATTTGAACGCCGGATGGGACCTGGACGGTGAAACGTCTAATGGTCTGGCGGATCTCTGGACGATTTCGGAACCTGATACATATCCGAAATTAACCAGGTTGACCGAACAATACACCATTACACAACTATCTGGTAGCGGGACCCTGGATGATCCCTATGAGATTGCAACGGCCAAAGATCTGGTGGCAATCAATGATTATGATATCAATGCCCACTATACACTTGTTGCAGATATTGACATGTCTGGTATTGTTTGGACCAATGCTCCGATTTTTGTCTTCAATGGGACCTTGAACGGCCAAGGTCATACGATATCCAACCTTACCATTGAGGGGAGTGATTATCTGGGTCTTTTTGGAAGGATTCTGGCTAATGGAGTTATAACCAATCTGACAATTCAAGATGCCTATATCATCGGTTATAATTATATCGGAGCCCTTGCGGGTGAAAGCTACGGTTATATGACGGATTGCCATATGACAGGGAATGTCACAGGAGTATCCCATGTCGGTGGTTTGTTTGGCGCCGCTTTTGAAGCAGCCATTTCCGATTGTACTGCTGATGTGGCTCTTTCGGGCAATGAATATGTAAATGAGATTGCAGGAATATTCATTAACCCAAATATCTTTGAATAACGTGGTTTGTGGTTAAGTACTCCCCATTGTCTAAGACCCGATGGGCGGCTGCGTCCTCCTCAACGACGGCACAGTAAAGTTTATCAGAACGCCGGAAGAACTACAACAGTTGAGATGGAAGTAATTTAACGTTACCAAAGAAAAAGAGAATATAGTTTTATTAGGTTAATAGTCTTTTCGATTAGACGAAAAGACTATTAACCTTATCATCTCCACTGGAAATAGTTACGTTTGACGCATTTCCAGCTTTATTGGATAGCCTCTAATTTATTAGGCGAAACCTCCAAAAAGTGAGTAATGATGCCCCCAATTTAAACATGTCTATTCATATACCCAAAAACCATGAAAAAATATGTGTAGCTAACTTTGTTGTATTTATTTTGTGAATTTATAACTATTTACCCCTATTTGTGGCAGAAAATTCAATAAGCATTCGTTGGCCCTCGCGCGCACGCGCACGCATGCGCGCGTTAAGGTATCTAAAAACTCGTTTTTGGCTTCACTGGATTCGACTCGTCTCGGCGGAGGCCCGCCGAGCCGGAGCGGGACAAGCTCACCATGGGAAGGATTCGTTGCGGAGAAACTTATGAGAAAACCTCAAAGTTTGAGAAAACTTCCTTTGAACAAATCTTTTAATTATTGCTATAATGATTATGGTTAAAAAACCAGTTTGCACGTTCATTCTTTACATTGCTTGAATTTGCAAGACCCTTAGGGAATAGCACCGGGTGCGCTTGTAAAGCGCCAATAGGACCGCATAATTGTCTCAAAGATTGTGGGAGAATTTTTCAAAGCCAGACCTAACCAGCGGCTGTCAAACCACTTTTCGCAAATCACATATGCCGTGGCATTCAGGTCATAGCATGTCACTATTTGCAGGTTCCAGAGGGACTTTACCAGAACAAAAAAGTGAAAACTGCCACAAAATTTTAGGATAATGGTGGGAAAACAAAAACGAGATGTAAATAAGTAATTTCCTTATCAACAGTTATATTACTGGGCGGTACAGGACTCGAACCTGTGACTCCCTGCGTGTTATGCAGTTCCTCATAGAACGCTGCTTTCCTATCGCACCAGAGACAACATATACGCCATACACGGCACGCTTTTTCCGCCTCTATTAAATGGAATTTTCAGCGAGGATACGCTCGAAATTCTGGATTGACCTATCGGCCTCCTTGCAGTAGACTTCTAATCGCTCAGATGTTGTCCTGAGCAAAGCGAAAGATAGCCTAACGGTGAGAAGTTAAAAGTTTAAAGCTAAAAAAGCGAAAAACTATGAAATACCGAAGTTTTACGTTTTCAATTTTACACTTTCATCTTTTGTAGACGGAGTCACTATGCTGCTTCAACCAATCGATATCGGGATTATCGGTGTGTATATTGTCGTCATTATGGTAGCCGGCTTTGCCATGTCGAAAATGGCCAGCCGAAACCTCAAATCCTATTTTCTCGGCGGCAACGTCGTACCCTGGTACGTCCTTGGCGTGGCCAACGCCTCAGGTATGTTTGACATCACGGGCAC
>CAZVUF010000186.1:0-4244 GCA_964629355.1 uncultured Pirellulales bacterium
TGTTGCTTGAGGGCCTTTTCGGCCTTGTCCGACCTCATATTCTACCGCCTGGCCTTCAGTGAGAGAGCGGAAACCCTGCCCTGAAATGTTCGTGTGATGGACAAACAAATCCTCACCGCCGTCGTCAGGAACAATAAAACCAAATCCCTTCCTCTCATCGAACCATTTTACCTTACCTTTTGCCACAATAAACTCCTCAGGCCCCAGAGCCTACAACAAATAATCCCTCTGTTTTGTTAGGGCGTATACTTTGAGGGACGAAAATATACTCCTTAAAACCATAGAAAATGCTACCAGAACATATATTAATCGTCAATAAAAAAACAAAATAATGAGGAACTTAAATACATGTTTTTGGAAATGGTTAATTTCATTCTATATAAAGTGAGCAAGTCTAATTCCTGAAGTTAAACAATCTGTCCAGAATCTATTCTCGACAACGGAGAGGGCGGGATTCGAACCCGCGGTACGGGTTTATACCCATACGACGGTTTAGCAAACCGTTGCCTTCAGCCACTCGGCCACCTCTCCAGGCTCTAATTCTTATCAATTCCTCCCTACTTTATATCCAATGGCTCTGTAATGCAAGGAAATTAAGGCTCACTAAAGCGAGATATAAACTCGTATTCACCGGAGCCAACCGCATAAACCATGCGATTGCCATCCCGTCGCAAGAATCTCACTTCCTGACTGCGTTCTGCTGTGCCACTGTTTTCAGTCACCTTGTCGATGTCGGTTGTCGGTACATACACCTCGGCGGTGGTGTTCGGCGGTACAATGATATGCCAATAAAAGTGGCCATCCTCAATGCGCCACCGGCTTTCAATTCGCCCGTGAATACTGTCGTAGTGTCCCGAGGCGGAGGTCAGATCACCAACAGGCTCCGGGCGAAGAATTAAACCCGCAAAACCTACAGAATCCGGCGCCTGCCGAATGCCAACTATTGAACTCTGGAACCATTCCTGGATGTGGCCAAACATGCAGTGGTTCATCGAAGAGCCCGGTTTGTCCCATCTTTCGGACAGTGTTTTAAAACCAAGTTTGAGCATATGGCCGTAGCCTGGTACATCGGTGCGATTGATCATTCGATAAACCACATCGGAGCGTCCCCCTTCGGCCAGTGCCTGCACTAACATGCGGAAGCAGACCTCGCCGGTATTTTGGCGATACTGCCACTTTTCAAGCTCTGCAACCAGATTGGCCAGCACTTTTTCGCGGTCTTCTTCTGGTACCAGGTCGAAATAAAGCGCTGTGGCCAGGGATGCCTGAGAACCTGTGGCAACAGAGTGTTCGGATGACTTATAATAAGCCTTAATGAAGTCCTGCTTTATCTGGCGGGCAAGTTTTTCAAACTCCGCAGCGTCCGCTTTTTTACCCATCCTCTCGGCAACACTAACCAAAATTCGGGCATTATCATACAGAAACGCCGTGGCGGGCAGTTCAACCGGGGTGAGCTGGGATGCGCCGACGTGGCCCTTCTCCGGCGTCCAGTCGTACCAATCGCCCAGTCCTGGTTTAACCAATCCATCCTCATTGCGTGACAGAGCCAGATAACGTGTATATCGTTTCATGGTCTCGTACTGCTGCTCTGCGGTGACGTGGTCGTCGTACCACTTATACAGCAAATTCGGCACTTGCACACAGGTGCTGCCCCACTCGGGAGATTCGAAAAACGCTTCCTTGAATCGCGTATACTCCGGTGCGATATTGGGAACCAGGCCACTGTCCAGTTGTGACTCACTTGTATCGCGGCAGATTTTCCGGTAAAGATTATATACATCGCGATGGTAGAGAATCGAAGGCCCCATTAGATGCGGTACTTCCAGCCAACCTAATTTCTCACGATGAGGGCAATCGGTCACAACGCTTTGCAGGTTACTGCGCACCGAACGATCAATCATGGCGTTGATATCATTAAATAGTGCATTTGAACATTTGAATCCACCGACAACGGCCGCCGAGCTTGTGAGAAACTCGCTACCAGCTTCCAGCAACAACGGTTTCTCTCCCCCACTATTGGCATCATCTGGTCGGTCCACACCCGAAATATACAGATACTGGAAGCTGAAATATGTGAAACGGGGACGAAAGGCCTCCTCGCCTTGGCCCTTAAGCGTATAAGTATAACTGTGACCTCCTCTTTTCGTCCAAGTTTCACCGGGTCTTTCAGCGCATTTTATGACAACCTGACTACCGGAGGGTCCTCTTACCTTTATCAGCGGCCGTGCAGACAAGTTGACTCCACAATCAACCTCGTATTGACCATCTTCGAGACGCTGGATTGCCACAGCCGGCAGGTAATCAGCCACCTTAATAGGCGGTGCGTATTGAGCCACGAGTTTACCGCCTGGACCATCGCAGACCTTGGCCGCGGACCATGCCTTGTCATCAAAGCCCGGTCTGTCCCAACCGGCCTGCTCACGCCGCGCATCGTAGTCCTCACCGCCGAAAATACACGTAAATACGATCGGCCCCAACGCATACTTCCAGGTTTCATCCGAAGCAATGACCTGGGTTGAACCATCGTCGAAAGTGACGTACATCTGGCAGATTAGTTTTGGTGGACCGAATGTGCCCTTGAACTTTGTGTAACGTCCACCGGGTACGTTATACATGCCGTTGCCGAGCATCACTCCAATCACATTGTCGCCCGATTCAAGCATACTCGTTACGTCGTATGAGCTATACAGGCACGTCTTGCGATAGTTCGTCCAGCCCGGGTCCATCTCGTAATCCCCTACGCGTCGGCCGTTTATGCTCAATTCGTAGTGCCCTAAACCACATATATGGATTGTCGCCTTCTTGACAGGTTTGCTAAGTCGAAATGGTTTGCGAAAGATGGGAAGAGGGTCTTTGTCGGTTCTCCCCAGGACGCCTTTCGGCGGATTCGCGGTGATCCATTTCGCCTGCCAATCCGCTTCGTTGAGCAGGCCCATTGTCCACGACGCCGGTTGGCTCCATAGCGAAGCGAGGCCATTTTTGTCCCAGACTCGCACCTTCCAAAATACCTGCTGTGAGGATTTTAAGGTTTTACCTTTATAAGGAATATGAGCTGTCTTATCAGACTTCACCTTTTTAGTGTTCCACAGGTTGCTTTTGTCCTTCGACAAAAGCTCCGCAGACGAAGCGACGAGGATTTGGTAAGCGGTTTGGTGCTGGTCCTCTGTTATGCTTTGTAGTTTCCAGAAGAGACGCGGCTGTGACACATCCACTCCGAGCGGGTCTTGGACGTACTCGCAACGGAGGTCGGTAGGGATAAGACTGCCTTTTACAGTGACGTTCGGAGTGCTTACCGCGCAGGACAAACATAACACACCAAGAAGAACTACTGTTGGCAATGCTTTTGTCATTGTTTCACCTTTTTTCGTTTCTTGGATTCCAGAAGTCAGCCCCGCCAAGAACATTCTCGACGGTATAGACATTGGCTTCGGTTTTACTCAATTGTTTTGACCATGGTACACGTTTCTCTGGATTGGCTCCAGGGCCCGTGCTTCCATATTCTGCATAGCGTGCCGTTTTTTCACGATTCGGGTCACGCCAGTTATGCCAGCCGGCCGGATGAATTTGCTGTGGCATTTGAGTTTCAATAAAGGTGACACTGGCAAACGGTCGCCAGGGACGGCCCAGGTAAATCCGTTTCACTGTTGCGTCGGCTGTAATTTTGCAATTCGAGAATACGTAGCCGAAAGGCTGGTTTTCCGGGGTTGAGGCGGCTGTGATATAACCATCCCCCAGGCAATGTATGTGGCAGTTTTGGAAAAATGCTGTTGCCCCACCGAAGATGAAGTCAACATGCCCTGTGATGTAGCAATTCTCGAAGTAGTGCCGAACGGCTTGCGTTAAAATTGTATCCTGCCAGCCAAGAAATCGACACTTGCGGAAAACAGCACAGTCACCGCTGATGTTTATTGCCAGCGCCTGAGCACCTGGGCCGGAAGAATTTTCAAACGTGATGTTCTCTGCTGTAAAATAATCAGCAGCGATTACCGTGGAAGCGCTACGAAACGTGCCAATAGGCTTTCCTTCATCGCCTGTTGTTTTGGCGTTCAGGTTATAGGTCAATACAGTCTTGTCGGCATCTTCTCCAATGAAACTAACAAACCGCCTGTCATGCGGCACAACAACATGTTCTTTGTAAATACCCGGCTTAATAAAAATCTCGACATACTTTGTATTGCTTTCCGGCACTGCATTAACAGCATCCTGAACGGATTTAAATCGACCGCTTCCATCCGTCGCCACTA
>CAZVUF010000186.1:4344-5708 GCA_964629355.1 uncultured Pirellulales bacterium
CGGCGCTCGGCTTCGATTTCTGCCATATCATATTTCTTAACGCCGTCACGACCGGAGAATATGGGCCTATTGGTCTCAATTTCATAAAACCTTGCCCAAAGTGGAGGTGCATTGGGGTCTTTAACGATAACCTTATCGCCATAGAGCCATCTCTGCCTGATGCCGGTGAGCTTGGCTGAATCGAACCACACAACAGCCGCTTTGACAGCTTGAATCACCTCAGTGCTGGGATTTTCCACACTCATTAGTAGTTGTACAATATCGGCACTTTCTTTTCCACTTAGAGATACTAACTCATACGTTCGTCCGGGCCTCGGCTTATAGTCAACTTCGTCATGCTGTGCACACCAGACGGTCAGTTTGTCGTTTGCTCGGATTTGACATTTGAGAATACAGTCGATACCGCGGTCGAAAGCAATCTTGGCGGCTTTTCGGCGATTCGCATCGACAAAATCATAATCAGCCGATTCTGCTACCTCACGCAGCAGGTACATAAGCCGAACCATTGCCCCATCGTTAAAGGTTATGTGCCGAGGATAGTCCGTACCAGGTGGATAATATTGGGGCCAGCCACCGCTTGGGTATTGCGCTTTGAGGATATGGTCGAGACCCTTAATAAACGCTTGCTGATAACGTTGGTCGCTCGTTGCGTTAAAGGCCCGTGCCAGGAAGCGTAATTCTCCAGTTGTTGCACCATTATCGAATGTGCCCTCAAGCTTATTCGGATCGTTTGTGTAGGGTCTTCTTTCTGTGTTGATATTTTTGGGCCAACTTCCCTGCGGTGATTGCCACGTTAGGATATTGTCGGCGATTTGCCGAGCTTCAGCGCTGTGGTACCAGTCACCTGTTTTATCACTGTAAATGCCCCAAGAAGACAAAGCAGGAAAAACAATCAGGAGAAAGATCCCATAACAAGTTGCGGTTGTGAGCCACCTACTAAATTGCTTGTTACTTACTTTCATTGTTGACTTTTATCAATAGATTGTACCTTTGCGTGCTACCTGCTGAATATCTCCCATAGATGGGTCATACGGACGCAGACAGAAGCTGTACGTATACTTTTGGTTAGCCGGTAGCGTGAACTCCGGATGCGTTCTGGCACCCCAACTGTCGTCCCCGCCGACACCCATCTGCCGCCAGTCAAGATTGAGATATATCTCGTCACGTCGCTGTATCTCAAAGGGGTGTTCCGGGCCGGCATTATCCTCACTGGTAAGGTCTTCAGCGCTATAGTGCAGGGCGCAAACGCTAAGATGCGGCATTCCGACTGCCACGAGACCAACGCCCTTTGCATTGGTAAGAGATACCCAGCGAACATCCATTTTGTTGCCGGTCTCCTGCAACTGGGAATAATAAAAGAACTG
>CAZVUF010000187.1:0-5706 GCA_964629355.1 uncultured Pirellulales bacterium
CAATACTATTCGTATTTTGGCCCGGTAAAGGTAATTTTCCAGGTCGAAGATGGGCCGGTGACTTATCATCTGAACTTTCAGTTTTACAGTAATAATGATCGCAACAGGCTATACACATTTTCGGGCTGCTGGTATGATGGGGACATCACAGTAGCAGGGACAAAGAAGCACTGTGTGCTTTTTGACTATAATACAAACGGCACATTTAATGATAAATCACTCGAATTCTACCAGTGCGACCGTATACGGATTGGCAGAAAGGACGACCGGGACAATCGTTTTGTGGGCAATTTCATCGAGGTTGACGGTACGCTGTACCGACCTGAGATTGCTCGTGATGGAGCCTGCATCAAGCTGACCAAGGCTGAAGATGTTGAATTCGGAAATGTTCGGCTGCCGGAGCCGATAACGGAGTTTTCCGCAGGCGGTGAGAATGGATTGTTTATCTTCAAGCCTGAAGAAAGAGTGGGCAAGCTTCCGGTGGGCAAATACCGCATTAATTACTGGGCCATCGAACGCAAAGACGAAAAAGGCACACAGTGGGAAATGCGCGGCAGTGGATTTTCTAAAAAAGGTATTTTTGATATTACTGTGGACAGAGAGACCGAGCTTTCAGTTGGTGAGCCGGTTGTCTTTCCCCTAACAGCCCAGCTTAGAGAAGGTTCGTATTCTTTTCGACTCAGCATGAGGGGGCGAGACGAAGAAAGCATTTCTTTGACCCGCGACAAAGTTCGGCCGCAAGCCCCGAAGCTGTGTATCAAGAACGACGACGGAACGTATGACCGCACCTTCAGCCTGGAGTATGGTTGAGGCGGCGTTTGTTCGTTCTCGTGGCGAGAACCCAAAAACTTAAAAGGACCATTTACCGCAACTATTGAGGTGGCCGGGCCATTTAAGATCGAATGCGAACCATACAAGATAGCCACTGAGCTGCAACCTACAGTTCCTGAAGCTGAACGCAAGCTTATCGGCTGGTGGAAACTTGACGAAACCGAAGGCAGTAGTGCCAGTGACTCGTCTGGCAATGGTCATACTGGTAAGCTCAACGGCGACCCACGATGGCAACCATCAGGCGGCAAAAGAGGCGGCGCTTTAGAATTAGACGGTCTGGATGACTATGTAGAGACCAATTATGCAACCGACCTGCCTATCTGGAGTGTAATGGCCTGGGTAAAGAGCCCTGCTACACCATCATCGGATGAGCCGAGTGGTCCGGTTCATCGGGAAAAAAATTTCCAGCTCAATTGGGACCACACATTAGACGAGTTCCGCGGAGCGGCTGGCGTCTGTGTCGCAGAAGTATGGTACGATGCGAGTTTCGGAGATTTACAGGCCGATACGTGGTATCATCTTACTGCGACTTATGACGGAGAGAATCTCAAGACGTACAAAGATGGCGCATTAATCACGAATAATTCAGAGCCTTCAGGCAGTCCTGACGCTGAGAGTGAGTCTTTGAAATTTGGAAGACATGCAGCGGGGGAAAATTATTTCCATGGTACTATTGATGACGTCCGCATTTACAACTATGCTTTATCAGAAAGCGAGATTAAAGCGATTTGTTCCGGCAAAAACCCCCAGTAAAACTGGGGGCTAAAATTTAGTCCCGCGTTTTACGCGGGGTTCTTGCCTTCAAAAACAATAAAATTTTAACCAGAGATAATAACCAATAAAGAATGCAAGTTGTAAAGGAGAATTGGTATGCGCGGAAAAAACAGGATGGCGGTTCTGTGCCTCGGAATACTAATTAGCTTCATAAATTATTTATACGCCCAGGAGGCAAAAGAAGTAACCTGCACCGGTAAGGTAGTAAATGTACAAGGCGAGCCAATCTCTGACGCTAAGGTGAAGCTCTACAAGGTGACAATCTCCATGGAAACTTTATCATACGATGTGGAATTGCTAAAAGAGCTGACTACAAAAGATGATGGAACATTTACTATCGAGACCAAGGTGGAAGGCGATGAATTGTCGGGTCAGTCGATGGTCTTGGTGGAAAAAGAAGGACTGGCTATAGGGTGGGCCAACTGGCGCTTACGTGAGAATCTTAATGACGTCGAGATAAAATTAGAACAGGCCAAGCTTCTGACCGGCACGGTGGTTGATGATACTGACAAACCGATTGCTGATGCCGAAGTTGGTATTGCCTTTATGTTTGTCCGCACCGGTGAACAGCCGCGTTACTTGATAGGCGGCTTGTCTCTGGAACCGCTGATGGCCAAGACCAATGCCGAGGGGAAATTCACTTTTGACCGTATTCCCGGTGATGCTACCCTTGAGTTTGTGGTCAAAAAATCTGGAAGAGCTACAGTCAATACATTCGATCCCGAAAATTTTCGAGGCGAATCATTACAGTTCTCACCAGGACAAACGGGCATCAAGATTATTCAGCCGATGGAAGCAAAGATTGAAGGCATGGTTGTAGAAAAGGAAACCGGCAAGCCAATTGCCGGTATACGAATAATGGCAGCGCAAAGTCAAAATCGGCCTAATTTCGGGCTTGAACCGGTCGTCTCCAGAGAAGATGGAACGTTCAGCATAAATGCCCTTCCTACCGGCAGACATATTCTGCAACCTGTCCCAAAGAGAGATGGCCTGGCGGATTGGGTTGCTGAACCGGTAGAAGTTATAACCGAGCCGGGCAAAACCGCAAGCGACGTGAAAGTAGAGTTGAGCAAGGGTGGACTATTAGAGGTTGTGGTTACAGAAGCCGAAAGCAAACAGGCCGTCGAAAAAGCAAACGTGACTATTCAACATCAAGCCAGCGACAGACCTTTTGGTGCACTCTCCGACAAAGAAGGAATTGCCCGAATACGCTTGGCACCGGGCGAATACCAGATGATTGGAATTTATAAACAAGGTTATTCACGTCAGATGCCTCAGGAGCCTGTCACGATTGAAGATGGCAAGACGGCACGCATCGAATATCAGCTCATCGGCCAACCGAAAATTACAGGAATAGCGCGAGATGAAAAAGATAAGCCTTTAGAAGGCGTCAAACTGATGATCTGTCCGATGGGTGGACAGGAGGCAAGCTCGGATATCGATGGAAAATTCGAAGTTAATTGGGACCCAAGGAGTTGGTCCCGCGGTGAAATTCCGGTTATGTTTCTTGTTGCTCGATATGAAGAAGGTAACCTGGCTGCTGCTGTTGAAATTTATGAAGATACAAAAACGATTGATATTAAACTTAAGACCGGCGTGACTTTTACCGGAAAAGTTGTGGACAGCGATGGTAAAGGTATTGCCAATGCTCGGGCTGTAGTTATGTTGCGGTCAGAAAGGTGGGGTTCAACAATAGGACGCGACATGGATAAAATCGATGCCGAAGGGAAATTCGAAGTCAAGGCTATTCCTGCCGAGCACGAGTACAGAATAAATGCCAGTGGCGAAGGATATGGCCAAGATAGCATTGAAGTAAATGCCAACGAAGCAGTAGATAATCGCTTGGACGTGGGAGTATTAACACTTCCTTTGGCAAACCTTTCGGTTTCAGGGGTGGTAGTAGATATAGATGACAAACCCGTAGCCGGCGCCAAGGTTTACTGTTACGGTGAAAACCAGCCTCATCGCACCACGCAAACCGATGCAGAAGGTAAATTTACATTAGATAAAATCTGCGCAGGCCAGATACAAATTAATGCGAATAAAAGTGGGCAAACACGATTATATGCTTATATCCGAACCGAGGGCGGAGCGACCGATGTCAAAATCGTAGTGAGCGAGAGAGGATCATCGACCCGCAGTGCGCCGGCACAGCCGCCTTCTCTGGTAGGCAAGTCTTTACCGGAATTGAAAGACTTGAAAATCGACCTTTCGCCAGCCGATTCCGACGACAAGATGATACTTGTCTGCTTCTTTGATATGAACCAGCGGCCATCACGATACTGTATCAGCCAGCTTGCCAAACAAGCTGAGCAGTTGAAGCAAAAAGGCGTCACTATTGTTGCAGTCCAGTCCTCGAAGGTCGATGAAAACACGCTTAATGAATGGATTAAAGAGACTAACATTGCCTTCCCAGTAGGAGTGATTCAGGGCGATGTAGAAAAAACTCATTTCGCCTGGGGCGTGAGGTCACTTCCCTGGCTGATTCTCACGGACAAGGAGCACATCGTCCGTGCAGAAGGATTTAACTTATTGGAGTTGGATAAAATACTCGAAAGCGAATAATATCAGTCATATCTGCTATGGATTCAAGTAGTCTGTCCAAAGGGACACCCGAAGAAAATGTGAAATTGTGCTTGTGTGCTTCCATATAAAGGCTTACTATCCCATGGCTTTGTCTTGCGGTGGATTTGGGTAGCATGGATGAGGCTTTGGGCCACCATGGCATTTTTTTATCTGCTCAGCCGAGCAGTCCTTTGGTTTGCGCTTCAGTTCTTCAGGCTTCTGACAGCATTTAGAATTATCACACACGATTAATCTCCTATGTTAAAAAGTTTCCTATATTAAAAGCCCACTCTAATCTTTCATTTTATCTCATAAAGAATTAGTATTCTATTTAAGTAATTACGCATATACTTAAATAGTTATTTAAAAAATATTATTTATCGTCTGTTTTTAACAGCTTTTCGATCGTGTCACCTAAACGAGCTAAGTTTGACTCGTTGAGCCGATAGTGTACATATAGTCCCTGCTTATGGCCCTTAACGATGCCTGCATCACCAAGGATTCGCAGATGCTGGGAAACCGCTGCCGGTGTTATGCCAAGCACAGATGCAAGTGCGGTAACACAAAATGAGCGCTTTTTGAGAAGCTGCACTATGCGCACCCTCGCTTCAACCGACAGCACCTTAAATATCCTTGCTAATCTTTCTGCATCAGTCATGGCTATCAATACTATTTAAGTAACTATGCAAATACTTTAATACTACTCCGGCAAATGCAAAGAAAAAAATGGGGAATTTATTGCAAATGTTTTAGGTTAGTTGAAATTTCGTTAAGGGCAACCTGTAGGTTAGCTACATCCCATTGAGTTTCCGCAGTTGTAGCATTTAAAGCAGGTGCCGTTGCGGACCGTGATTGAGCCGCATATATCACAGGCCGGCGCATCATCGCTGAAATGCGCGAACTGGGCGTTAAACTGCTCCATAACAGCTGTCTCAGCCTGCAAAGAGTTGGAACCATCCGCGACAGTCGAACCTAACAAAATCCCCATTCGCTCCGTCGGCTCGGCTGATATTCTTATCATTTTCTCAGAAGCCTGGGCGATTACCTGTTCGTCGAAGCTCCGTGCTCCGGCTGGCTCCGCCCCAATGAGCGGCCTTGCAGAGGTTGGGGTTGGTGCTGCAACATCCTGTTTTTTGTGAGCAATTGTTGTTGCTTCAGTGATTTTCTGGGCGAGGTCCCTGGTCTTTTCAACCAACTCTTTAGCAGTTGCTATATTGTCAGCCACCGGCGGCGCTGCAGCCCTGTTGGGCATGTTTTTATCAGCATAGCCTGGAATAAACTGACAGCCCAGCCAGCAGAAAATGTAATCTATCAGGCTTTTGGCGAAGGGTATGTCCTTGTTTGATGTCATACCCGACGGCTCAAACCGGGCGTGGCGGAATTTGTCCACTAACGTGATTAGCGGTACGCCGTATTGCAGTGCCATTGATGTGCACGTACCTATAACATCCATAAGGCCACCGACGGTGCTGCCTTCCTTAGCCATGGTGATGAACAGCTCACCAGGCTGACCATCCTCGTACAGCCCCACCGTCA
>CAZVUF010000188.1:0-5675 GCA_964629355.1 uncultured Pirellulales bacterium
CTACCGATTGCAAAACGAGCAAATTGATATTTCACCGGCTTTTCCACCAGGCCTTCCGCGCTGGAAAGGCGGTGCGGACAGATACACATATTAATTGCGGTGCCGTTTCAATAGGCTTAGCTGCAGTAGAATTAGCCAAGAAAAATATCGACATCTCAGCCTGTACCGCAATGGTCATAGGAGCCGGTGAAAACGCCGAGCTGGTGGCGAGGTATCTGCTCAAATCGCAGCCAGCTTGTCTATTCATAGCAAACCGTAACAAACAAAAAGCTGCAGCTTTACACAAGCGGCTCAAAAACGGTCAAGTAATCGGCCTGGATGAAATAGTCCAAAGTCTTGATGAAGTTGATCTGATAATCAGCTCGACCTCTTCCGTTGAACCGGTAGTGACATACAATATGATCAGGGGACACCTCACCAACAGAGATAAACCTTTGCTGATAATAGATATTGCTGTGCCGAGGGACATAGACCCAAAAATCGGTAAGTTTAAATGCGTTACTCTATATAATATTGATAATCTGAACGAGCAAATAGCCAACAATGTGAAAAAACGCAGCAGCGAGATTCCAAAGGCACAGGCGATTGTAGATGAGTTTGCCGATAAATTTATGAGGTGGTATGACTCGCTAAATGTTGTACCGGCTGTTTCAAAATTAGTGCAGAAAGGCGTCGAGCTGGCTCATAGCGAAGCTCAGCGTTACGCAAAAGATTTTGGAGAAGATAAAAGCGATAAACTTAAGTCTTTTGCCGAATCGCTGGTGAAGAAGGTACTGCATGGCCCGATTAGTTACATTAAAAATGGCGGAGAGGATGAGCTAAGCAGCGAACAGCTGCAAGCCGTTGACATGATAAACAAAATGTTCCTTTCACAGGATAAAGGCGACTAATGGGGAAGGTTCTTACCGTCGCAACCCGTGGTGGGAGTTTGGCTATTGCACAAACTAAGATTGCAATCGGTGCTTTGAAGAAGATTTATCCCGGCTTGCTGTTTGAAATCAAGAAAGTCACTACCAAGGGCGATCGCGACAGGCGTACTGCCTTATGGAATCTCAAGGAGACCGGCTTTTTTACATCGCAGGTAGAGGATGTTTTGTTGGCCGGCCAAGCTGACCTCGCGGTTCACAGCTTAAAAGATATGCCAATTCGATTGCGCGACGGACTTACTATCACAGCAGTCTGTGACAGGCAGTTTGTTGAAGATTGTCTGATAGCTGCTAAGCCGATTTCTTCGATAGGAGAGCTTCCAAACGCAGCTAAGATTGGCACTTCCAGTTTACGGCGAGTAGCACAATTGAGGCGTTTGCGAGCCGACCTCCGGTTGGAGCCGATTCGCGGCAATGTCAACACGCGAATAAAAAAGCTCGATGAGGGTAAATTTGATGCAATTATTTTAGCGCGGGCCGGCGTAGAAAGGCTCGGATTAGCGGATAAAATCTCGTTTTGTTTCGATCCGAGGCAATTTATTCCAGCCCCGGCTCAGGGTGCTTTGGCCCTTCAAACAAGAACTGACGATGTTGAGACAACCAAGCTTATCTCTGCTATAGATAACCGGATAGCTCGGACGACTGCTCTTGCAGAGAGGCAGGTTCTGACTACTCTGCAATGCGGCTGTCACGCGCCTGTAGGTGCCTTTGCTGAGATTGTGGGAGATGATATTCAAATTTGTGCATTTATTTCAGATTTAGAAGGAAAGAACTTTATTAAGCGAGAGGCTACTGGCACAACCTCCGATGCCAACAAAATAGCAGATAAACTTGCAGGTGAACTTCTAAAATCGTGAGGTGATAGAATATTAGAGATGGCTCATATGTAGAAAATCAGCAGGATGAGCTCCATTTACAATAATATTCACTATGAACAAAGGTTTTGTATATCTCGTTGGCGCTGGGCCGGGGCGGGCGGATTTAATCACCGTCCGCGGGGCGGAGATTCTGCAAAAAGCTGATTGCATAATCTACGATAAACTCGCCAACCCGGCTTTATTTAAATTCGCCCGCAAAGATGCTGAAATCATTCACACACCCAAAAGAACCGGAAATGGCTCGTTCACCCAGCAGGAGATTAATAAACTGCTTCTTGAAAAGGCAACCAGTGGAAAAACCGTGGTTCGGCTAAAAGGCGGCGATCCAGGTATCTTCGGCAGATGTGCTGAGGAAATCGCTGTTCTTGCCGACGCAGGGATAGATTTTGAAATAGTACCCGGCGTAACCGCTGCCACAGCCGCGGCTGAATACGCCGGCATTTTGCTGACTGACAGAGAATACAGTTCGCAGGTCGTCTTTGTCACCGGCCAGGAGGCAAAAGATAAAGAAGAAAGCAATATCGATTGGCACTTGCTTGCGAAATTCAAAGGTACTATCGTCTTTTATATGGCGATGGGCAATCTCGAATTTATCACCAAACAGCTAATAAAAAACGGAATGGACAAAAACACGCCTGCCGCGGTAATAGCTGATGCCACTTTTCCCACACAAAGAACCGTAAAAGCCGCGCTTCGGCTGATAGGTAAAAAATGCAGAGAAAAGAAGGTTAAGCCGCCTGCGATAATTGTCATAGGCCAGGCGGCAGACAGTGACACAAGGCTCAACTGGTTTATGAAGCAGCCTTTGTTTGGCAAGAATATCATCGTGACACGAGATGGCCGCGGCAACACTGAATTTGCTGATAAAATCATCAGCCGAGGCGGTAATCCAATTGAGTTTACCACGATAAAGATAAAGCCTTTAACAAGCACGAACAGATTCCTAAAAGTTATTGCTAAACTGGCTGAATTCGACTGGATAATCTTCACCAGTTCCAACGGCATAGAAATTGTCTTTGATTTCCTGCGGAGTTTAGGTAAAGATGCCAGGGTTTTTAGCTCTGCAAAGGTTGCGGCGATAGGCAGTGAAACAGCCGACAAGTTAAGTGAGTTCGGGATTAAAGCTGATTTTGTGCCGAGCGATTTTACCAGCAAAGAGCTTGGCAAACAGTTGACTGGCTTTACAAATCTGCACAATAAAAAAGTTTTGCTTTTACGCTCACAGCTTGCTTCGGATGAGCTTATTGAATGTCTGGAAAAAACCGGTGCTAAAGTTGAGAATGTGTCTGTATATCGCATAAACACTGCCAAAAACAAATGCGATCGGCTGATAGAAAAAATAAAAACCGGTGAGATTGACTGGCTTGTCTTTGCCAGCTCTTCCTCAGCCAGAGCGTTTTTTGAACAAATCACGTCTGATACAGTAAACTCAAGTGGTGTCAAAGTCGCGTCAATTGGCCCGGTGACGTCCGAGCAGCTAAGAAGCCTTGGCGTCAGAGTCGATGTGGAAGCATCCGAGCATACCATTGACGGCTTGCTTGACGAAATTGAGCAAACATACAAATGATAAATATCTCAAAGCTATATTGCGGAATCTCAGGTGAATCCGACCATTTAAGATATTCGGCGGATAGCTCGGTCGGCCCTGTTATTGCTTTTAACTGTACGTCACGCTGTAATTTACTTTGTAGGCACTGTTATAGCTCTTCACAGGCAAATCACAGCAGCGATGAGCTAACAACAACTGAGGCTAAAGAACTGCTATCACAGCTTGCCGAGGTCAATTGTCCCGTAGTGTTGTTCAGCGGAGGTGAGCCGTTATTGCGCGGCGATTTATTTGAGCTGTTGGCTGAAGCAAAACGTTTAGGACTGCGAGCAGTTATTTCCAGCAATGGGACCTTGATTGATTCAGCGACTGCCGAGCAATTGGCCAACATTGACGTAAGTTATGTGGGTATTTCTATCGACGGCCAAGAGGCCTTCCATGATAATTTCAGACGTGCACCCGGCTGTTTCAAAGCGGCAATGATAGGAATCAAAAATTGCAAAAAGGCAGAGATAAAAACAGGGCTGCGTTTTACAATTACAAAGGCAAACGCAGAGCAGATACCTGCTGTTTTCGATATTGCAGCTTCGAGTGACATCCGAAGAATTTGCTTTTATCATCTGATTCGAGCCGGTAGAGCAGAGAAGATGAACGACCAAACTCTAACACGCGAGCAAACCCGGCAGGTGCTTGATGTAATTATAGAAAGAACCCATAATCTTGCTGTAAAGGGGCTTATCGACGAAGTGCTTACTGTGGATAATCATGCAGACGGCCCCTATCTTTTAACGAAGATGCAAAAAGAAAACAATCCATGTTATGAAGCTGCAAGAAAGCTTTTACTTATCAACGGCGGCAATAAAGTCGGCGAAAAAATTGGCTGCATCGGCTGGGACGGTGAGGTATATCCCGACCAATTCTGGCGAAAATATTCGCTCGGCAACATCAAAGATAAAACCTTCAAACAGATCTGGGAAAATTCTGCTGAGCCGGTGCTAAATAAGCTGCGCAACAAATCACAATTTGCAGATAAGAAGTGTCTGCGGTGCAGATGGTTTAATTTGTGTAAAGGTAATTATAGATTTTTGGGTAGCCAGCCTGACGATAAATATTGGCTCAACGAGCCCCCCTGCTATCTTACAGATGAAGAAATAACAGAGTAAAATTCGAAATACGAAATTCTCCGAAGGAGTACATTATGAGTTTTCCGAAAATCAGGATGCGGAGGCTCCGCCGGAGCGAATCTATGCGGAGACTTGTACGAGAAACTTCTTTGAATGTCGATGACCTTGTTTATCCGTTATTTGTCAGAGAGGGAAAGGGCCTTAAAAAACCGATTAAATCGATGGCCGGCTGTTTTCATTTTTCGCCAGACACAATTGCAGCCGAGGCCGCTGAAGTTGCTGAATTAGGCATTCCTGCGGTGCTTCTTTTTGGCCTGCCGGGCAAAAAAGATGACGCCGGCTCACAGGCCTGGGCTGAGGATGGTGTCGTGCAGCGCGCAATTGGCGAAATCAAAAAGGCTGTGCCACAGCTTCTCGTTATCACCGATATATGCCTTTGCGAATACACTTCGCACGGCCATTGCGGCGTGATAAAAAAGAGCACAAGTGCACAAGAGCATAAGAGCATAGTGGATAATGATGCGACCTGTGAATTGCTGGCTAAGGTTGCCTTGTCACACGCCCAGGCCGGTGCCGATATTGTTGCTCCTTCGGATATGATGGATGGACGGGTAAGATACATCCGTGAAGCTCTGGAAGAAAATGGCTTTCACGATGTTGCCATTATGTCGTATGCAGCAAAATATGCCTCTGCTTTTTATGGCCCTTTCAGAGATGCCGCAGAATCGGCCCCATCATTCGGTGACCGCAAGACTTATCAAATGGACCCTGCCAATGCCCGCCAGGCGATGGCTGAAATCGCACTTGATATTGAGGAAGGTGCTGATATTGTGATGGTAAAACCGGCTCTTGCTTATCTCGACATAATATATCGAGCTCGGCAGCGTTTCGATTGTCCGATAGCTGCTTATAACGTCAGCGGCGAATATATGATGATAAAAAGCTCCGCGGAGGCGGGTCTGCTGGATGAAAAAACAGTGATGTTGGAAACCCTTACCGCAATTAAACGTGCAGGTGCAGATATTATAATTACATATTTTGCCAAGGAATTTGTAAAATCGTGATCATGAATTAATGACGTTATAAATTGCGATATTGGAATTTTTAATTATGAAAAAGGACGGAGAAAAGCCACGTCTCATAGCTTTTGAAGTCACTCACCGATGCCGGTTTAACTGTTTGCACTGCCGGGCAAACGCCG
>CAZVUF010000189.1:0-5512 GCA_964629355.1 uncultured Pirellulales bacterium
ACAGCGGCGGTGGCAGCAGGTTTTACTTCGGTAGTCTGTATGCCGAATACCAATCCTGTTATCGAAAATGAAACTGATGTAGAATATGTCCATCGTAAGGGTAGGCAGACAAGAAAAACTCACGTCTATGTGATGGGCGCTATCACAAAGCGCATAGAGGGTGTTGAGCTGGCGGAGATGGGTTTTATGGCCGATGCCGGGGCCGTAGGCTTCACAGATGACGGCAGAGGGGTGCAGGACCCGGCGGTTATGCTGAGGGCCTTAAAATATGCAGCTATGTTCAATGTGGTAATTGCCCAGCACTGTCAGGATGAAAGCTTTTCCGGTAATGGTGTGATGAACTCCGGTTACTATTCAACAATACTTGGCCTGCCCGGTATTGACCCATTAGCTGAAGAGGCAATGCTGTGGCGGGATATCCAACTGATTAAAAAAACCAAAGCCCGCTACCATGCTCAGCATATATCGACGGCAGGGTCTGTGGAACTGATAAGAGCTGCTAAAAGAGATTCTTTGCCGATTACCTGTGAGGTGACGCCGCATCATCTGCTTTTGACCGAGGAATGTTGCGGTGAATATGACACCAATTACAAAGTAAATCCACCTTTACGGGGGACAAAGGATGTTGAGGCTCTCAAGCAAGCGATTGCTGAGGGATTAATAGATGCGCTGGCAAGCGACCATGCCCCTCATTTGCAAAGCGAAAAGGAATTGGAGTTCTTGGCTGCTCCGTTTGGCATAGCGTCTCTGGAATGTTCCTTAGCGCTTTTCATCAGGGCGCTTATTGAGCCGGGTATTCTTGATTGGCCCGGCTTAATTCGTCTAATGACCGAAAAACCGGCCAAGATAATTGGCGTTGATAAGGGCACTCTAAGCCAGGGCAAGCAGGCCGACGTTACTATTATCAACCCTGAAGCCGAGTATGAAATTGATGTAAATAAGTTTCGTTCCAAGAGTAGAAATTGTCCCTATCATGGCTGGAAGGTCAAAGGCAGGGTCGAAAAGACAATCGTCGGCGGTGAAATAAGGTTTGAATCTGGTAATTGACAGATGCCGGTTATCATTGATGGCCATAACCTTTTACATACAACCCATAAGTCGGAGGAAGGTAGTTACGCACTAAATGATGTTCAGCTATGTAGAATTGTAGGCAGATATTTGAAGCTGACCCGTGAGACCGGCGAGATAATTTTTGATGGAGCTGGCCCGCGCGATAAAGGCGGATTCGACAATATAATAAATTTGGATGTCTCTTTCGCCGGGCCTGGCAGCGATGCAGACACAGTCATTGAGAGAAAAATAAAAGCGAGCACTGCACCGAAGAGACTAACAGTCGTCAGTAGCGATCGAAGATTGAGAAGGGCGGCTCAAACAAGAAAAGCAACAGCGGTGAAATCTGAAGATTTCTGGATAGACATCCAGAGGCAGCTAAGAAAAAGAAAAACCGTCAGAGAACCGGCGGAGAAACAACTGGGTCTGACCGAGGGCGAAACCAAACAATGGCTTGAGTTCTTCGGCATCGAGCAGTAATAATATGTGTGAATAAATATCCCTTGTTTGTGCAAAACAAGGGAAAGCTTTATGCTTTGCATATATAAATTTATCGTGATGCTTATCCTCTCATAGTTAGTAATTAATCGCTCCTTCCAATGTATATGGCACCGAGTACCAACTCCACTTGGTATAGAGAGCTAATTGCCAATTGCCTGGAATTAGGTTGTAAATTGTTGTCTGTTCTACATTATTTCTGAAGTTGTTTTGATCCACCTCTTTTACCAGGGTGCCTGAAGGATCATAGATTCTTAAAACCAGGTCTGCCCAGTTGCTCCAGGTCAGTTTTACAGACATACTTGTAGCTCCAGGCGAAGCGATTGTAACGGTATGTCTATTTTCCTGTCTTCTGTTTATGGTTCCGCTAAAGGCAAATTCCTCTGTTGATAAAGTCGAATTAACGACGATTGTAAATGACTGGGTATCTGTGGCTGCGCTGGTGTCGGATACTTTGACTACTACATTATTATTCCCAATCTGCGCTTGCGTTGGTATCCACTCTACCACGCCTGTATTTGGATTTATGGTCATACCAAATGGGTGAGTGATTAGAGAGTAGGTTAAAGTATCGCCCGCGTCCGGGTCGGTAGCTTCAACATTATAAGTATATAAAACGTTTTCCGTAGCTGTGGTCACCGGCGTTGATGTTATTTTTGGTGGATCATTTACCGTGTTTACTGTGACAGAAATAGTGGCCGGTTCACTTTCTGCCTTGCCGTCGTTTACCTTAAATTTGAAGCTGTCTGACCCGTTAAAATTCGGGCTCGGAATATAAGTTAACTCCCCATTGCTGCTGAAATTCAAATCAAGTTCAAGTGTACCATGAGCAGGAGGAGAGAATATGGAGAATGTTATTGGGTTGCCATCAGGGTCGCTGGCAGTTAGAGCGATGTCCGCAGGTGTGTCTTCATCTGTTATTACTGATTGGTTATCTGCCACCGGTGGATGGTTTATCGGGGTGATATTGATAGACACAATTGCCGGCTCGCTTTCTAATATACCATCGCTGACTGTAAAGGTGAAGTCATCTGAGCCGATATAATTTGCTGCTGGAATATAGGTTACATTTGGTGCTAAGCCGAATAAAGTTCCATGTGAAGGAGGGATTACGATGGAATATGTTAATGGATTTCCATCCACGTCGCTGCCGCTGAGAGTAATAGCTACAGAAGTATTTTGGGTTGTTTCAACAGATTGAGGATTAGCTGTGGGAGGATCGTTTACATTAGTGACTGTGATGTAGACTGTGGCAATGTTACTGTTTGCTTTGCCGTCGTTAGCCGTATAGGTGAACGAGTCACTGCCATTAAAGTTCACATTAGGAGTGTAAGTCACTGTTTGATCCACATTAATTGTGGCTGTGCCGTTTGACGGCTGAGTGAGATTAGTTATCGTGAGAGGTTCACTATCTGCGTCAGTGTCATTAGCCAGAATATTGATGGTGACGGCTGTGTCCTCCTGAGTAGTAACAGTATCATCGTGGGCCACCGGTATCTTATTAGCTGGTCCAGGTACGACTCCATCGGCATCTACTAAACCATAGCCGTACCATTGGTCTCTACCGGCTGTACCTAAGTCATTAGCGGTTTCCTGAAGTCTGGCGCGAACTTGAGCGTTTGATAAACCTGGTTCATTGGCCCGGATCAACGCTGCAACACCAGCAACATGTGGGCATGCCATTGAAGTGCCGCTCATGGTCATATAGCTGTTATTCCAGCATGTCGAGTAGATATTCAAACCAGGTGCTGCCAGCTCCAAAGCCGGGCCTGTGCTCGACCAGATTGTTTTATTATTGCTGCTGTCTGTTGCACCCACAGCGATTACAGAATTATATTTGGCTGGATAGTCTACTGTGTCCAGCTCACGCGTTCTGAACCAGAGACTGTAATCATTACCGGCAGCGGCGACAAGAATAAGACCATTATTGTAAGCATTATCACAGGCATTCTGCAGAGCTTGAGAAGAATAATTACTACCAAAGCTCATGGATATAATCTGCGCTTTATTTTCAATCGCCCACTCGATTCCGGCAACTGCATCGCTTACATAACCGCTTCCAGCAAAGTCTAATACTTTAATTGCGTAAAGATGTGCTTCCGGGGCAACACCGATTACGCCAATGCCATTGTCTAAGGCTGCAACGATTCCGGCGCAGTGTGTTCCGTGGCCATGGTCGTCCATCGGCTCATCGTCGTCATTTACGAAATCGTATCCACCGTGATAATTTGCTGAAAGGTCAGGGTGGTCATAGTCAATCCCCGTATCGACAATCGCCACTTTTACTCCTGTGCCTTTGTTGTATGAATGGACGTTGCCTGCGCCTATGTGCTTAACACCCCAGGAATTATCCAGTTCCGCATCAAGGGCATATACCTTGCTATCCGCTTCAATGTAGGCGACTCTTGGGTCGTTTTTTAGCATGGAAATCTGCTTTTTAGAAAGTCTTGCGGCTACGCTGGGTATATAACGGTATGAGTGGCGCACATTTCCCCCAGACTCACGGATCCATGTTCTGTGCCTTTCAGCAGCTTGCCGTCCGGTTTCGTCTTTGAAGCCGATTATGACTCTTTCTTCAGAACTTTCTTCCTGAGCAAGATTTGCCTCGGTAAAACCTAAAAGAGCCATAATCAAAATGATTGAAGTCAAGGATTTCTTTTTCATAATAATTGGCCTTCTTAAAAAGCGGTCTTTTTTGTGCTATGCGACGCTTTGAAGAATATTAAATGGATTTTATTTGAATACTTGTTCTTCCCTTATGGTTTGTTCATATCTGACTCTTCGGCCTAAAGCCGCGAGTTTCTGTAGATTTTTAGGGCGATGATTTGTCATTGCTTGCATTGAAGTACAACTTGCCTGGCTTTGGCTTGCTTCGCCAAGTACGAGCTGGTTTTGGAATCTTGATTGTCATTAGAGAGATTAAAACGCCGAAAAAGTCGAGATATATGAATCCCGCACAAGAACCTCTAATTGAGTAAAATACAGACAATTATTTCTTAAAATATATTGGTTTATTAAATCTAATGTCATCAAAATTATGTAAGTAGAAATACTTATTGGAAATGCTAATAACCACCCTTTTAAAAGTCAATTCATTAATTTTGATGTCATCAAAAGCTTGCATGAGAGATGAAAAAGTCTGCAGCAGACTTCCATAAATTTTTCAGCGATTAGTAGTTGTTCTTCATGTCGGGAAATTTGGCAGCCTCGGGTTTTCGATTGGGTATGATAAAGCTGGAATCCACAAGCTGGTTTTTCAAGTTCAAGCTGATTCTCTTGAATTTTTATATTGCCATACTAAGTTTAAAATTGTATAAAGATTTTTTCTGGCGTGCTAATTCTTGCACAAGGGCAAATAGAATCAAGTTTATTTGACCAGACGCGCGTTATTACAGAGTTGAATAAAATGTTGTTTGTTGGCTTTTCGATGTAAGTCCTTTGTATTAGCTTAGTTGTGTCTTGTTGTTTTATGAAAGTTGGAGAAGCTATGACTCGCAAAATGGTTACAATCGACGGCAATACTGCTGCGGCATACGTGGCGCATGCTACGAACGAAGTTATCGCTATATATCCAATCACGCCAAGCTCATCTATGGGTGAAATTGCCGATGCCAGGTCAGCTAAAGGTGAGCCGAATATCTGGGGAACGATTCCTTCCGTTACAGAGATGCAGTCCGAAGGAGGTGCTGCTGCGGCTGTGCACGGTGCATTAGCTACCGGTGCGCTGACAACGACGTTCACAGCTTCGCAGGGACTTTTATTGATGATTCCCAGCATGTATAAGATTGCCGGTGAGCTTCTGCCAACGGTGTTTCACATATCAGCTCGGTCGTTAGCTTGTCAGGCGCTTTCGATTTTCGGCGACCATTCCGATGTGATGACCTGTCGCGAGACAGGATTTGCGCTGCTGGCGTCGTGCAACGTTCAGGAGGTGATGGATATGGCACTTATCGCGCAGCAGGCA
>CAZVUF010000190.1:0-5472 GCA_964629355.1 uncultured Pirellulales bacterium
AATCCGGCGACACTCTCCTTAAGATTCTGATACATCTGTCTGATGCCGACTGTAGCAACATCGTAGCCGAAGGAACCGTTCCAGATGACAAATGCCGGCGCTTTCTTGATGTCAGGATGCCAGGCTTTCTTTAGTGTCCCGTAGGCCAGGTCCACCGTTTTTGTGCCTAAGTCTTCAGCGGCTTTTCGCTCGTTCGGATCAAGTGATGCTATTCCGCCGTAGGCGAAGTGAGTATGCGCACCGGGCGTTATCATCGCCAGATGAAGTTTATTGTCCACGAGCGCATCGGCGACAGCAGCGGCGTTTTTATCATCGACCTCCGCATCATAGTGCATCTCTATGCCCAGCTCGATATTGTCTGGTATTCGGGGACGAATTTTATCAGCTACTAATTTAATCATCTCAGGCGTTCCGAACTTACCGCCCCATTCCGGCCGCATATCACCCGGCACAAATCCACCCTTACCCGGATTAAACGTCCACCTGCATATACTGTGTAAAGATTTCTCTGCCATTTGTTCTGCTCCTTTCTTGTATCTTATACTCCACTTGAAGAGATTTGATTTATGCTTTTAATTGCTGTGTTAAAACATCTTCCCATCTTTTATACGCCTCCTGATAAGCGGAGGCCAATTTCTCATTCGGATTGATTGTTTTGACTGGCTCAAGGCCAACAAAGGCTTCCTTTGGTCCCTTGTAAATATCTGCTCCGATTCCTGCACCCCTCGCAGCACCTTGTGAGCCATCGGTATTATATAGCTCAACTGTAGATTCGGTGACCGTCGCAAAGGCCTCGCCAAATAACGGGCTGAGAAACATGTTTGCATTTCCCGCCCGAACGGTCTTCACCACAACTCCCGTCTGCCGCATTATGCTAAGCCCATAATTGAGCGCAAAGACAATTCCTTCCTGGGCCGCCCGTAAAAGATGTGCCTTGGTATGAATGTTGAAATTCAAGCCGTGTATAGATGAGCCTAAATTTCTATTCTCCAACGTTCGCTCAGCCCCGTTTCCGTATGGAAGAATCGAAAGTCCCTCACAACCAACCTTGACGTTACCGGCTAATTTATCCATTGTACCGTAGTCCAGCCCATCGGTTGCATTGTGTTTCAGCCAGCTGTTGAGAATGCCCGTTCCATTCAAGCACAATAGCACACCAAACCTGGGCGTTTTGGGGGTATGGTTGACATGAACGAATGTATTGACACGTGACTTGATGTCGTAATCGCTCTTTTCGGTTATTCCATATACCACGCCCGACGTGCCTGCTGTAGCTGCAATCTCACCGGGATTTAAGACGTTCAGCGATAGTGCGTTGTTGGGCTGGTCTCCCGCTCGATAGGATATTTTGGTGCCGGCTTTTAAGCCTAACTCGTCAGCTGCCGTTTTGGTCAATTCGCCCTGCACGGAGAAAGTCGGTACAACTTCCGCAACAAGGTCCTCTGCGATTCCGTAATAGTCCAGCACCAGCTTGGCAAGAGCTTGCTTTTTAAAATCCCACATTATTCCTTCGGACAGTCCCGATGGAGTCGTCTTTATCTCGCCTGTCATCTTCATTGCGATGTAATCGCCGGGCAGCATTATTTTATAAATCTTAGAATAAATATCCGGTTCGTTTTCCATTACCCATTTTAATTTAGATGCGGTGAAGTTACCCGGCAGATTAAGCAGATTTTTGAGGCACTTTTTTTCACCGATCTCTACCGCTGCCTTTTGGCCGATCTGTACGGCTCGGCTGTCGCACCAGATTATCGAAGCTCTCAACACCTGCTTGTTCTTATCCACTAACACGAGTCCATGCATCTGGTACGAAATGCCGATTGCCTTGACATCGGAAGCTTCAAATTTTACTTTGTCTTTAATCTTTCGCGTTGCTAACTTAACATTGTCCCACCAGACATTTGGATACTGCTCTGCCCAGCCGATTTGTTTTGCTATAATCTCCAGTTCTTTTTCCGGCGAAGTTGCTGTTGCCAATACTTTACCTGTTTCAGCGTCAATTAACGTTGCCTTTATCGACGAGCTTCCGACATCGTAGCCTAATAATAGTGCCATTTACGTATCCTCTTTAGAATCTTTAACTTACAATGCATCTTTAACTTATGTTTTATGCCACCGTGAAACCGACCAAATTATATCCAATCTAACCGACCAAAGCCACAAGATTTGTTTGGAAAGTGCATAAACAGAATGTGGAGTAAAATAAATCATTTGACATTTCAGTTGAGCGTTAGTAGATTTCCTACAGGTTTTAAGTGCATCAGAATGTTTTTTAATTGGAGCAAGGAGTTGAGAAAATGAAAACGAAAATCATATTTAATATCATTTTGGCAGTAACGGCGGTAATTGTGTTCGGCTGTGAGAAGAAAAACACAGCCACTGCCCAAGAGTCGGAAGTCAAGGAGAAAAAGGAAATGAGTATCACTAAAGAAACTTTTGGGAAAATGCCCGACGGACAAGAAATTACTTTGTACACGTTGACCAATCCTAATGGCATTAAAGCTAAAATTATGAATTACGGGGCGACTTTGGTATCACTGGAGACGCCGGACAGGGACGGTAAAGTTACTGATATTACGCTCGGCTTCGATACGCTCGATGGATACCTCACGGAGCACCCTTATTTCGGCGTGATAGTCGGCAGATACGCTAATCGTATCGGCAAAGGCAGATTCATGCTCGATGGCGTTGAGTATAAGTTAGCAACGAACAATGGGCCGAATCACCTGCACGGCGGTATCAAAGGCTTCGACAAGGTCGTATGGAAGGTCGACGACGTAAAAGCTAATGATGACACAGCAGCAGTAAAGTTGAGCTATCTTAGCAAAAATGGTGAAGAAGGATACCCGGGCAATCTTACCTGCAGCGTTATCTACACCTTGACAAAGGATAATAAACTGAGGATTGACTACGAGGCGAAAACCGATAAGACAACCGTAGTGAATATGACGAACCATGCCTACTGGAATCTGGCTGGCCAGGGCAGCGGTGATATTCTCGGTCATGAGCTTATGCTCAACGCGGATAAGTACACACCGGTCGATGAGGGGCTGATACCCACAGGTGAAATTAAGGATGTCAAGGACTCGCCGATGGACTTCACCAAGCCGATGACTATTGGATCGCGAATCGACCAGGTTACAGGAGGTTACGACCATAATTACGTATTAAACAGCGGCGGAGGAAAGCTGGCTCTGGCTGCAAGGGTGTATGAGCCAACCACCGGACGAGTTATGGAAATCTACACCACTGAACCTGGCATCCAATTCTATTCCGGAAACTTCTTGGATGGCTCCATAACGGGCAAGTCCGGCAAGGTGTATAAGAAGCACTACGGATTCTGCTTAGAGACGCAACATTTTCCAGATTCGCCGAATAAGCCAAAATTCCCATCGGTTGTTCTAAAACCAGGCGAAAAGTATACGACAGTAACTGTGCATAAATTCTCTACGAAGTAGCCGTTAAAATCTTAATTGTGTATTTTATAACAGGCTGAATTCAGGCGAGGTAGATTTTGTCTCCCGGTTTTATGTCGGGAATCTGACTGAGTTTTGCTTTGATATCGTCTTTCCCAAGCGCAAAGCTTGGGGCGATTTCAAGCAGACAATCTTTTGTGCCGTCAGGTTTTTTAGGGATATTAACACCGGCTGATTCGAGCCAGTTAGCGGCACGTTCGGTCATCATTCGCTGTGTAACCTCGGCGCTATCCACACCGGTCGCATTCTTGGTGGGGGCGAATTCCTCACTGCGTATGGCCTGAAGGATTATCGATTTCGAGGCCAGCGGCAAGGCATCAAAGACAAAGGTTTCAAGCTTTATACCATTTAGCTCAGTTGGCTCTATAATATTTCCCTCGTGGTCGATGTGAGGGATTTTTTTCTCTGCTTTGTGCAGAGGCAGAGCAAAACTCTTGGAATTTAGCTTTTCTACGAAGCTTGTATTTATAACGTGGATTCCAATGCTGCCGAGCGCAAAAGTCAGTGAACCATCGACATCACGTTTCTCGGCAAGCTCGTCAGGGAAATCGCTGTATTCAAAGACGGTAACTTTGTTATCTATCAGGCAGAAGTTTCCTATCTTTTCCTTTGGACTTGTTTTTATCAATGCTTTCGAGGACATCTCAGCTCCATCAAGAACGTGCAGGCCGATAAATAAAGGGTCAAATAGCTTTACCAGTGGATTATCAACCTGCCAGTAGCTTATATATTCGATGCCGTGTCTTTTCATATCATTGAGAGCGCCGCTGTTATACAGCGACTTGAGGCTTCCGCCGTGGCCGTCGGGCGAGCAGGCAATATGAGCCTTATCGGCTAATATAATTTTGCCATCGAAGCTGAAATTGGGCAATGTACCCTGTTTAAATATGAAAACATTCTTCTCATTTAAGCCGTATAACCTGTTTTTACGGAAAGTTTCTGTGGTCTGGTCGTAATTCAGAGGGCTGGCCATGATATACCAGGGACAGATGGCCTGGTATTTTTTTGAAACTACTGTGATTGTTTCAGCAAAGATTTGGAACAATGTCTTATTTCTAACAGGACTAATGTGAAAATCTCCTTTAGGGCCATCGAAACCGAGACGGGTTCCCTGTCCGCCTGCGACGACAAAGGCAGCGACCTTGCCGGCAGATATAAGCTGTTTACCCAATTTAACAGCTTTGTCATATTTGCGTTCTTGGTCGGCATTGGCAGGGTCTGGGCTGTAAGATGGGGCAGGAATGAGATCAGTTCTAATATTAACTGAGGTGGGCTTTGTAATAACGTTAGATACCCAGGAATCTATTGTTGGTAAATCCAGCTCTTCAATTTGGGCCAATAAGTGCTGTTTTTGGGCCGGGCTTAATTCCTGCCAAAATGCCAAAAGATGTTCCTGGTTATGCCTTTTCAACAGTTTTTTTGTCTTTTCGAAGGTTTTTTGGGAAATCATGTTTGCGATTTTAAGCGAAAAATACAAAACACAAGGAAATTTTTCCAAAAAGTGGGAAAAATTTTAAGAAATTTGTTTGACAGGCAAAAAGTTGTGTGTTACCATATATTCAGAAACAGGTAAGTTTTTCAAAGTTTATCATAATAAAAACTGTTATCATATTTTGAATCCTCATTTATATCACAAACCTACCTGTTCCGAAAATCTTCTTTTTTTAGTTTGTGCTATTGGACCGATGGTTTTATTAAGCTATCAGGCATAACGGTATATACTCAGGAATAAAATATGGAATAAAGGCTTAGTGAACTTGTGCCGACCGTTCTTAGGCGGAAAAATTGTTAGGGAGGTTCGCAGGTACGATTTAGTTTAGCTTTTTTCTTACGTAACAATAAGCATTTATCCATTAAAATGTAAATGAATGAAGGTGTGCTTAAGAACGGTCGGATATGCGAATCTCAAAAGTAGTAAGGAGAACAGAGATGAAGAAAAAGGGTTTCACATTAGTTGAGCTATTGGTCGTAATCGCGATCATAGCGCTGTTGATGG
>CAZVUF010000191.1:0-5457 GCA_964629355.1 uncultured Pirellulales bacterium
CCAGGTGGCACTAAAATTGGTGACCAAATACGCCACCTTCTTAAATATGGCGCCAAAGGAATTATGGATGTTCACACTGAAACCATGTTATTTATGGCCTCGCGAGCCCAACTTGTTGCTGAAGTAATTAAACCCGCAATAGAAAAAGGCAAAACAGTTCTATGTGATAGATTTATTTCATCTACTTGTGCCTACCAAGGTAGCAGCGGATATCCCATTGAGAAAATAATTGAACTAGGCAAACTTGCGGTTGGGGATGTTTGGCCAGACTTAACAATTATAATCGACATACCTGCTGAAGAGGGTCTTGAGCGTACCGGTCGTAAACCACGCCAAAAAAGTATTGCAAATCACAAAGATGCTAACCAAAGTCACTTATTTGAAAATACTACGCCCGACAGATTTGATTCCAGAACCTTGAAGTATCACCGAAAAGTCAGAAAATGGTTTCTTATGCTGGAAAAAGAATATCCTGGGGTCGTTAAAATCGTCGATGGGAGTAACACTAGTATAGAAACAGTTCACCAAAAAATATTGCAGCTTATCTCAGAAGTGAGTTTTACATAGATGTCATTCAAAGAGATTTTTTGTCAGGATAAAACGATTGCGGTTTTGCAAAGGGCGTTTCTCTCCAGCAGGTGGGCTCATGCTTATATTTTTGCCGGGCAGGAAGGGGTCGGCAAATTTAAAACGGCCAATGAATGGGCGAAGTTGCTCCTTTGTGAGAGTCCGTCTATAGAAAATGGTTTTGCCGATAGTTGCAGCTCTTGCAGATCCTGTCGAGCCTTCCAGGTCGATTCACATCCCGGCTTCAATCACATCTATAAGGAATTATTAGAATTTACTAAAGAGGGCAAGGGCAAAAAAACGCCTGTCGATTTGTCGATTGATGTTATTCGAGAATTTCTGATCGAGAAAGTGGCGACCAAGCCGACACTTTCGCAAAGAAAAGTCTTCGTAGTCAGCGAGGCTGAAAAGCTGAACGCCGCTTCGCAGAACGCGCTTTTAAAAGTCCTGGAAGAGCCGCCCGCATATTGCTGTATAATCCTGCTTTGCACACGCCTGGAAAGACTGTTGCCGACCACCAAATCAAGATGCCAGATAATCCGGTTCGGCTCGATAGACGAAGACAGGATAATCGAAAAACTAAAAGAAATGGGCCTGGAGAAAACAGAGGCTCAATATTTTGCCCGTTTATCGGCTGGCAGCTTAGGGACAGCCTGCCAGTGGGCAGAGCTCGAATTGGCTAATACAAATTTGTACCAAACCAAAAAAAAGCTAATCAACTCTTTAGGCGACTTTGAGTTTGCTGACGCTGTAGAGCTGGCTCAAAATATTTTGGAAGATAGTAAAAGAATTGCTGCTGTCTGGAGCGGACTCGACAAAACCACGAGCAAAACCGATATCAATCGAAGAGCCCAAAAAACCCTTATACAAATAATCATATCAGCTTTTCACGATGCAATGAAACTGAATGTTGCATCAGCCCGGTTAGAAACTCCAGAAAGCTCTAAGTCTCCGCCTGTAGGAATTAGCTCGAAAAAGGAACAATTTCTAACGGTGTCGGGACAAACAGAAATTAACTTCGATCAAAAAGAACAGGTAAAAAAGTTGGCCGATCGTTTCGATGCGGAACAGGCTGCTAAAATTATTGCGGACTGCTACCGGATGCTGCGCTGGGTCGAGTCTGGTGTCAATGAGAAGCTTATTTTCGAGCAGATGTTGTTAAACCTTGCAAGTTCTGATATAATTGGTTTTTTGTAATAATGAAAATATCCCACGTGAAATATAATTGTGAACCCTGCGATAAATCGCGGGGCTAAATATTAAAAATGTATTTAGCCCACCAACTTATTGGGGGGTTATTATCCCTATAAGGTGATTTGAATGCCGGAAGTCACGGAAACAAAGCCTAAATGGGCAAAAAATAAAAAATACATGCTGGTTCGCTACAGTCGAATAAACACTCTCGGTTTATTCGAGCACAATGAAACCCAAATACCGAAAGTCAACGTTCGCGTCGTGGTCGAAACCGAAAAGGGCCTTGAGTTAGGCTACTTAGTAGGTCAAATTAGCTCCTATAGGGCTGGACGATTCAGATTAAGTGACGACCAAATAAAGAAATATTTCAATGACAGTGGTATAGAGCTTTCATGTGAACAAGCCGGTAAATTCGTTCGTTACGCAACCTCTGCAGATATAAATGAAGAGCAGCATTTGCAGAAAATCGCAAAAGAAAAAATCGAGTGCTGCAGGCGTTTCGCGAAAGAAATGAATCTGCCGATGAAAATAGTTGACGCAGAACACATATTCGGCGGCGAACGGATTATATTCTACTTTATGGCTGACGGCCGAGTCGATTTCCGTGAGCTGGTCAAAAGACTCGCGCAGGAGTATCAAACAAGGATAGAAATGCGTCAAATCGGCTCACGCGACGAAGCTAAGCTGCTTGGCGATGTAGAAAGTTGCGGACAAGAATGCTGCTGTAGAAGGTTTCTTAAGCTGCTCAAACCTGTCAATATGCGTATGGCCAAGATGCAAAAAGCCACGCTTGACCCATCGAAGATATCCGGCTATTGCGGCAGATTGAAATGCTGTCTGAGATACGAGGATAAAACATACACCGAGCTGATGAAACGACTGCCTAAGAAAAATACCAAAGTAAAAACCAAACATGGCGAAGGCAAAGTTATCGACACCCAAATATTAACGCAGCTTGTTATCGTTGAATATGAAGACGGAGGAAAAATCGCTATACCCGTCGATGAGATAGAAATAATCTCCTGCTCCGCAAGCGCAAAAACAGAAGGGGACAATCCCGAGCAGAACATCACTGAAAACACCGAAGAAAATGAGGAACAGTAGTCTTTAAGGAAGAAATATGCCCCGCAGAATTGTTGTAACATCGGCCTTGCCTTATGCAAACGGCCCCATACATATGGGGCACCTCGTTGAGTATCTTCAAACCGACATCTGGGTGCGATTTCAGAAAATGTGCGGCAACCAATGCCTGTATTTTTGTGCCGATGACACGCACGGCACACCTGTGATGATAAGTGCACGCACTGCAGGCACCAGCCCGGAACAGTTAATAGAGAAAATGCACAAGGAGCACATCGCGGATTTCGAAAGCTTTTATATTAATTTCGATAATTACTACACAACACACTCACCCGAAAATAAACATTTCAGCGAGCTTATTTTCAATCGTCTGAATGAAGCCGGCTCAATCGTCAAACGAGAAGTCGAACAAACCTATTGTGAGAAATGCAAAATGTCGCTGCCGGATAGATTCATCCGCGGCACTTGCCCGCGGTGCAAAGCGCAAGATCAATATGGCGACTCATGCGAGATTTGTAGCGCAACTTATCGGCCTGCTGAATTGATTAATCCATACTGTGCAACCTGCAGGGCAACGCCGAGCCTGCAAACATCCGAACACTACTTTTTCAAGCTCATTGACTATGAAAAACAGTTAAAAGACCTTATCACCGGCGGATATACTCAAAAATCGGTGGCAAACAAACTCGACGAATGGTTCGAGGTAGGACTGAAAGACTGGGACATATCACGCGATGGCCCCTACTTCGGCTTCAAAATACCCGGAGAAGAAAACAAATTCTTCTATGTCTGGCTGGATGCACCTATAGGATACATGGCTTCGGCAAAAAACTATTGTGACAAGAACAATCTTGATTTTGATAAACTCTGGAACAGCGGCGAATACGAACTATATCATTTCATCGGCAAAGACATTATGTATTTTCACGCGTTGTTCTGGCCTGCAATGCTGATTGGAACGGGCTTTAAAACCGCAGAAAAACTTTTTGTTCATGGATTCCTTACCGTAAATGGCGAAAAGATGAGCAAATCCCGCGGAACTTTCATTAACGCCAGGACCTACCTGAAGCACCTGAATCCCGAATGTTTACGATACTACTATGCGAGTAAACTAACCGATACTATCGACGATATCGATTTGAATACAGAGGATTTCATAAACAAAACTAATTCCGATCTGGTCGGTAAGTACGCAAATTTAGCCTCGCGCTCCGGGCCGATGTTAACCAAAAAATTTAATGGCCAGCTTGGTCAATTAGACCAGGCCGGCGCCACACTGCTCGATAAGCTCACCGCTGTAAAAGAGAATATTATCGAGAACTATGAGAATCTTAAATTTGCAGCGGTGGTACGGACCGTCGCCGGCCTGGCTGACGAGGCGAATAGATATGTTGAGCAGAATCAGCCCTGGGAGACGGTAAAAAACGACCAGGAAAAAACACAAGCTACCTTAACCGCCGTGATAAATGCCGTTAAAATCCTGGCTATTTATCTAAAACCTATCCTGCCAAAATATACCGAAAAAGTTGAAAGGTTTCTTAATCTCGATGAATTAAGTTTTGCAAATGTGAATATGGTGTTGGAGAACCACAAAATAAACGATTTCCAAAGATTGTTTGAGAGGATTGAGAAAGAACAGGTGAATGCAATGATGGAAGAAAGCAAAGAAACTCAAGGCGCACGAGCGTCCGTAGCAGCGGCCCAGTCACAACCGGTCGAGCCATTTAAGCCGGAATGCTCCATTGAAGATTTTGCAAAGATTGATTTGCGAATCGCTAATGTCATAAAGGCTGAGTCGGTCACCGGTGCCGACAAGCTGCTGCGTCTGGTCTTAGATGTAGGCGGCCCACAAAAAACTTGTATGGCTGCTATAGCCCAGGCCTATAAACCTGAGGAACTGGCCGGTAAAACCGTAATATATTTTGCCAACCTGAAGCCCAGGCAGATGAAGTTTGGTTTGTCCGAAGGTATGATTCTGGCAGCCGGTACTGGTGGAAAAGATGTCTATATGCTCTCAGCAGATGCCGGTGCACAACCCGGACAGAAAGTGCTTTGACAAAAATTTGAATATGAAAAAGACTCCTGAAGAAATTGCAAGAGAAGAGAGCAGATACAGCCCTCTGGCGATAAGGTTCGTGTATGAGGGGCTCGGCTATACTGCAAAAGAGGTTGCCACCAAACCTACTCACGTAAGCGGCCAAACGCTATGTGAAGGGCTCAGGAAGCTGGCTATAGACAAGTGGGGCAGATTAGCTATGCTCGTACTAAATACGTGGGGGATCAAAACTACCCGCGATTTTGGTGAAATAGTTTATTTAATGATAAAACATGAGTGGATGAGTGAACAACCAACTGACTCAATCGACGATTTCAACAATGTTTATGATTTCAAAACCGCCTTTAAGGACCAGTTTCAATTCTAAATGGTTGAGCTGCTGTTTTTACAATGGTCAAAGAAACCGACATAAATAAGGTTGTTCGCCAGCATCTGGAAATGGAGCAATTTTTCACCGGCTTCACTGTAAAACGTGAATCAAAAATGGGTGAAAGACAACAACAAAAAGATGATTCATCCATCACCAAGAAAGCGGAAGAACTTGAGAAAATCGCTGAGGA
>CAZVUF010000192.1:0-5398 GCA_964629355.1 uncultured Pirellulales bacterium
ATACCTCGGCCTGCCGGAAGACATCGTCTGGCGACATCCCTTCCCCGGCCCAGGCCTGGCGGTCAGAATCATCGGTGAGATCACTGCCGAAAGACTGGAAATCCTGCGTGCGGCAGATGAGATTCTAATAGATGAGATAAAATCGGCAGGCCTATACAGAAAAATTTCTCAGGCACTTACGGTGCTTGTGCCCGTCTCGACGGTCGGCGTAATGGGCGATGAGCGAAGCTATGAAAACGTTATTGCCGTTCGGGCGGTTGAAACTTCTGATTTTATGACCGCTGATTTTTCGCAGATACCTTATGAAGTCCTGGGCAATATATCAAGCAGGATTATAAATGAGGTTCGTGGAGTCAATCGGGTGGTTTACGACATATCAAGCAAGCCGCCGGCAACAATCGAATGGGAGTAAAAAATAAACTGAATTCCTTGAATATTTAGCCCCCGAATTTATTCGGGGGTTCCTCACAGCAAACACATAAATCATATTCACCATATTTGTATTTGTATTCCCTCAACTTAACGGTAAAATTATGATTATTGTAGTGATAAAAAAACGCCTAAGGCGAATATTTCACAAAATGATATAGGAGCTGATAATGAGAATTCTTTGGTATGCTCTTCTGGTTTTGCTTGTTGCGGGACAAGTTGTTACTGCTAAAGATAAGGACTCTAACGAGCCGAACGTTCCCAATGACCCAAATAATCCCCAAAAGCTTTTACAAACCAAGTGGGATGCCATTGTTTCAGTTCTAAATAAGAAAGATGTCGAGCAGGAAGTAAAAGAAAAAGAAATCTTCAAAATAATTAATCCTATGTTTGATTTTCAACTTATGGCCCAGCTCGCATTGGGCAGAACACATTGGCCAAAACTGAGCCAATCTGAATACGAGAAATTCCTCCAGCTTTTTACCGAACGGTTAAAGGCTTCATATCTGAAGAAAGTCATGCTCTATACTAACGAAGAGATTTTATTTAAAGATGCCGTGCAGGACAAAAAAAAGAACACTATCAACATTCCGGTTGATCTGGCATCCAAGGACAAAAAAGTGAACATGCTGTATAAAATGCGCAAGGTTGAAAAACGCTGGAAAATCTACGATTTGGAAATACAGGGGGTCAGTATTCTCTTAACCTACAGGGCGCAATTTGACGATATTCTCAGCAAAGGCACCGTTAAAGATCTTCTTTCACAACTTGAAAAACAGTCGGAGCCTTGACGTGCAACTCGTTTAATCGGAAAGTATCATGAAGAAATATCGCTCTGTGACATCTTTGTTTTTCGACCGAGTACTTCTCCAGCATCCCAGGATAGTCATCCTTTGTATGCTCACAGTCGTTACCTTTTTTGCCTTTGAAGCCAAGCGATTCAGGCTGGACGCCTCGGCGGAGACGCTGATTCTGCAGAACGATGAAGACCTGCGATACTCGCGTGAGATCGATTCCCGTTATGAACAGCATGATTTTCTTGTTCTCACATACACTCCGAAAGACGACCTGTTCTCAGATAAAACTCTGGCCAATTTAACCCGGCTGCGAGATGAGCTGAAACCTGTAGAACGCGTCTTATCGGTGGTTTCAATTCTGGATGTCCCTCTGTTTGAAAGTCCGCCTGTGTCACTCAAGGAGCTTACCGAGGATCTACCCACACTCGAATCACCAAAGGTTGACAGGAATCTTGCCAGGATTGAACTTCGTGATAGTCCCCTCTATCGAAACCTGCTGCTCAGCCCGGACTTGAAGACCACGGCTATGCTGATTTATTTCTCGGACGATGTTGTTTATCAAGATTTGCTTGAGAAGCGCAACCAATTGCTGCAGAAAAAATCCTCCGGCCCACTGACTCCATCAGAGAATATCGAGCTGAAGCGCGTCACCGAGCAATTCCGACAACACAGAGACATAATGAGACAATCACGCCATCAGGATATCGCAGCGATACGGTCGATAATGAACAAATATCGCAACGACGCTGATCTGTTCCTCGGCGGCGTTAGTATGGTTGCAAACGACATGATATCTTTCATCAAGAAAGACCTGAAGATATTCGGTATCGGTGTTTTGCTTTTTTTGATTATCACGTTGGGCATTATCTTCAGACGAAAACGCTGGATATTACTGCCGATACTCTGCTGTGTAGTCTCTGTGGTCTGTATGCTTGGTTTATTAGGATGGTTTGGCTGGGAGGTAACAGTCATATCCTCCAATTTCATCTCGTTGCAGCTTATTATTACTATGTCCATTGTGATTCACCTGATAGTAAGGTATCGGGAATTCGCCTCGGCGGAACCACAAGAGTCCAACCGTCAATTAATCCACGATACTGTGCAGACTAAATTGATACCCTGTTTATATGCGGTACTAACCACGATTGCCGGTTTTGCATCTTTGCTATTTTGTGATATCCTGCCGGTCATCACATTCGGCTGGATGATGATCGCAGGTCTGTTTGTGTCACTAATAGTAACATTTCTGCTTTTTCCTGCGTTGCTGATGTTGATACCTAAAGAGACACCTCCACGAAGCCGAGAGTGGCGTTTTTCAATAACATCCATAACAGCGAAATTTACCGAAGCTCACGGCGCATTAATCGCAGGCATCAGTGTTTTTGTGTTTGTTCTCAGCTTCATCGGCATATCGAAACTTGAAGTGGAAAACTGCTTTATTGATTACTTCAAGGACAACACCGAAATACACAAAGGTATGAAAGTAATTGACCAACAACTGGGCGGTACTACTCCTTTCGACATCATCATAGATTTTACAGAACCTAATACCTCTTCAGCCGCTGTATCTACGGAACAGACATCTGCAGAAAGCAGCGACATATTCGATGAATTCGAGGAATTTGATAAGGCTGCATCGGCTGAGAAATACTGGTTTACTGCGGAAAAAATATCCCGCATCAAAGCTGTGCACGCCTATCTCCACAGTCTGCCTGAAACCGGTAAAGTTTTGTCGCTGGCCACTATCATAAGCATTGCAGAGAAGCTCAATAGCGGCAAAGTTTTAGATAGTTTCGATCTCGCTTTGCTCTACAGCGAAACACCGGATGAATTTAAAAATATGCTGATTAAACCTTATGTCTCTGTTGAGCATAACGAGGCCCGTTTTGGGTTGCGAGTTAGAGACTCTGAGAAGACTCTTAAACGTAACGAGCTGCTTAAGGAAATCAAGGCAGATTTGACCGGCAAACTTAATATTGCCAAGGAAAATATTCATCTGACAGGCCTTTTGGTACTGTACAACAACATGCTGCAAAGTCTGTTCGGGTCCCAAATACTGACATTAGGCATTACTGTGTTGCTTTTGATGGGGATGTTTCTGGTGTTGTTCAAATCTTTGAGAATATCCTTAATCGCTATGATTCCAAATGTTCTTCCTATCGCGGTTGTGCTTGGTGTAATGGGCTGGCTAAGCATTTCTCTCGATATGATGACCATAACCATTGCCGCCATCGGCCTGGGAATTTCGGTCGATAACACGATCCATTATATTCACAGATTCAAACATGAATTTCAGAAAGACCAAAAGTACCTGCCCACAATGCATCGCTGTCACGAAAGTATCGGCCATGCTATGTATTATACCTCGGTAACTATTATCATCGGCTTTTCCATCCTGGCTTTATCCAACTTTATTCCAACTGTTTATTTCGGCCTACTGACCAGTCTGGCCATGTTTATTGCGATTATTGCAGCCCTTACACTTTTACCACAACTGCTGATTCTGGTCAAACCATTCGGCAGAGAGACTTGAAAGTTAAAAGTAAGTACGATAGGATAGCAATAAAAGGATTAAATCCGCATCGGCGAGCCTGCGGCAGATTCAGGAAAAATGATATGAGACTACAAATCTGGGCTTTGGTCGTCTTGGCTGCCTTAGCCATCACAACTGCGGGATGCGCGGTTTCCGGTAAAACTCGAAATTCCAACCTAACTGCGATGCCTTCAGAAAACAAGAACAATATTGCTGATGCCAATGAAGAAGCAACCAAGCCAACAACCGAGGACGATTTTGATCTGCTGGAAGAGGAGCTCGCCGAGCGGATGGTTGAAGTTGCTGACCCGCTGGAGGGTCTGAATCGAATAATGTATGGTGTAAATGATATACTCTACTTCTGGGTGGTCAAGCCCATCGCTCAGGTCTATAAAGATGTGGCACCAGAGCCGGTTCGGATCGGCATCCGTAATTTCTTTCACAACCTCACTACGCCCATCCGTTTTGTCAACTGCCACCTCCAGGGTAAGGTCGATTCCGCCGATAGGGAGTTGAAGCGGTTCCTTATCAACACAACATCCGGCATATTGGGTTTTGGTGACCCGGCACGAGACAAAATGGGATTGGAACCAGTCGAGGAAGACTTGGGCCAGACACTTGCCGTGCACGGTTTTGGAAATGGTTTTTATATAGTTTTGCCGTTCCTGGGCCCCTCGACCCTACGGGATTCGTTGGGCCTTGTGGGCGACCAGTTTCTCAATCCGGTGCGTTACGTGGAGCCCTGGAAGCTCTCGATCGGCATCTCCGGTACCAATGCCGCTAACGAAAGCTCATTTTACATCGGGGAGTATGAGGCCTTCAAGTCCGCGGCGGTTGATCCTTACGTAGCAATGCGCCAAGCTTATATTCAGCACAGAAATAAACAGATCAAAGAGTAGTTCGGGGTAAATTTTCAGTTAAAAAGTGCCCTACATACCTCAGTCGGATGCTAAAAGCAGTGTTCGATAAAAAGATTTCTTGACAAATTTGCTAAATTTTGGATAATTATAATAAACGCAATTGGAGATTCCTTATGCGGAGGAATGAACAATGCGCATAGTTGTAAAGCAAAAGGACGGACCCACCAAAGAATTTCAATTCGCCGAAGGCCCTATCTCCATCGGTAGAGCGGTAAACAGCATGGTTTTATTGCCTGATAGAGCAGTCTCAAAACAGCATGCTATAATATCTTGCACCGATGATGGGAAATGGACCGTTGAAGATATGGATTCAGCCAATAAAACGTATCTAAACAACGAAGCAATCCACAGGGCTGAGATTAAGCACGGTGACTGTCTTCATATAACATGTTTCAGCATCGAGATTAATCTCGAAGAAACGCCCGAAATAGATGAAGCCGCCCAACTGGAAGACACACTTAATCTGGAAGCATCACTGTCAATACCTGTTCACGAAACCGTGGTCAGAAAACCCGATGCCGGACATGCACCGGCTATGAGGCTGCCGGCCAAAAGATTAAATGATTTCCTGCAGGCTACCGAGGCCATCTGTGAAGCTAATAACCTCGAAGAGCTGCTGCTGACCTTGTTGGATATCACAACTAAGCAGTTTAGCGCCTTCCATACCTGGTGCGCACTGAGAGAGCAGCCCAGCGGCCCCATGACCTATCATGCAGGCA
>CAZVUF010000193.1:0-5396 GCA_964629355.1 uncultured Pirellulales bacterium
AGCGGTATCGGCAAAGCAGGCATAATCGGGCAAAAGATAAGCGCTACGCTGGCTTCGACCGGCACGCCCAGTCATTTCCTGCATCCCGCAGAAGCGGTTCACGGAGACCTCGGCAGACTCCGCAAAAACGATATAGTGATTGTTCTAAGCTACGGCGGCGAGACCGACGAAGTTCTTCGGCTGATAAATCTTGTCAAACAATTAGATATCAGGCTGATAGCGATAACAAGCGATAATCAATCGACCTTGAGCGAGCACAGTGACATAGTTCTATGCTTAGGCAAGTTGAATGAGGCCTGTCCGCTCGGCGTTGCTCCAAGTGTTTCCACCACCTGTATGCTGGCAGTTGGTGACGCACTTGCCTTTACCGTGATGAAGGCACGTAATTTCAGCGTGGAGGACTACGTGAGGTTTCATCCGGGAGGCTCACTTGGTACAAAGCTGATGACGGTTGAACAATCAATGATGTTCAGGCAAGGTGAGAAATTACCCATTGCAGAAGTTAGCGATACAATAGAAAAAATGCTCGAAAAAACCAGCGGGATAAAACGGCATGGAGCTGTGATGGTCGTGGATAAAAATGGCAAATTAACAGGCATAATTACCGACGCAGACCTTCGACGTTTGATGGCAAAAGAAGGGACAAAGGCTTTTAAATTAAAAGCCGGTGATGTTATGACGGCTGATTGCAAGAGAATAAGAGCAGACGCCCTTGCTTCCGAAGCAACTGCTATTTTCCATAAATACAGAATTGATGACCTGCCGGTAGTTGATGCAGACGACAAGCCTGTCGGCTTAATCGATGTGCAGGATATAGTGTTAATAAAAGTTGTTGGATAAACAAAAGCACAAAATGGAAAACCCCGTTAGAAATTTGACGAGTAATGAACGGCATAGAAAAGCGAAGATTTCTAACGGGGCAAGCCTTGCGGACATAGAAGTGCTGGTCATCGATGTTGACGGTGTCCTTACGGATGGAACGATAGTAGTAAACGGAGACGGCAGTGAGAGCAAGTTTTTTAGCGTGCTGGACGGTCACGGCATTCGATTGTGGCACAGAGCAGGCCTGAAGGTGGCTTTTTTAAGTGGAAGAAAGTCACAACCAACAGAACATCGAGCTAAACAGCTTGAAGTTGAATATGTTTTTCAGGATTGTCACAACAAGCTTGAAGCGATTGAGAAATTACTTCAACAGACACACCTCACTCTGAATAAGATTGCTTATATCGGGGATGATTTACCGGATTTGCCGGTAATAAGGTATGTCGGCTTCGGAGCAGCCGTTGCCAATGCTGTTGATGAAGTCAAGCAGCACGCTGATTACGTAACCACCCGCCCCGGCGGCTATGGTGCTGTACGTGAAGTGATAGAATACATCTTGAAAAATACAGGCAAATGGCAGGAGCTTATGAAAAGATACTTACCATAATTGCAAAGTGAGATTTTATGAACTCCAAGTTGCGGGCAATCCTTATAGGTCTTATTTCTCTGGCGGCTGTTCTCGCAATATATCTGCTGTACAGCTTTGCAAGTAAAACTCCTCGGATTGACATTGATATGGGGGCAAGGTCTTTTGACGCAGTTGCTGACATCAATACCGGCGAATTCGACAGTGAAATAGGCAAAATTGCCAATGTTGGAATTCGTGCGCTTAAAAAACCAATCTTCCGACACCTTAACAAAGGTCGAGTTGATAGAGAATTCGGGTTCGAAGAGCTTCTCCGCGAAGTAAAGAGCGAATGGGAAGTTGAAAAACCATTTTTGAATATTTATCAAAACGATTTTAAGTGTTTTATTACTGCCGATGGAGGGAAAGTTCATGTTGAAAACGCTGATAGCAGACCCAGCCCAAAGGACGCAACATTCACTGGTAATGTAATCGTCCATATTTTGCCGGAGAAAGGCAGCGACATCAAAGAAAGTTTTATCTATCTTAGCGATATTATCTTCGTCAGTGAAAAATCTCTGCTTTCAACTGCCGGGCCGGTCAGATTCGTTTCGCAGGATACTCAAATGCTGGGCACTGGTCTTGAACTGATATATAATGACCAGTTGGAACGCCTGGAATTATTCAGAATGGTTAATTTGGCAGCTATACACTTCAAGGGTCCACTGACGACTTTGCTTTCACGAACCACACAGTATAACAATGACCAGGCTCAATCCACCATCACTAATGGTGCTCCAAAACCCAACGGTACCCCAACAACCGCCAGGGGAACTGCCGAACAGAGACGAGGTGAATACTATAAATGCGTGCTCAGCAAAAATGCCGTTATCGATTCACCAGAGCAACTGATTTTTGCTGAAGATAGAATTTCCATCAATAATATTTTTTGGTCGAGCGCCTCGGAAGAAGAACCCAACGAGGCTGAAACCATCGACAAAGATGAAAAGGTAAGCAACGTCACTGTCTCCGCAGAAAGCGAGCCGAATCAGCCGGCTCAAGCAGCTCTTGACACAGTTATCACCTGTGACAACGGAATTTTCATTTTCCCAATGAATTCCACCATAATACAGAATGATTTTGTTCAACCTATGATTGATGGAACCAGCCGAAGCAAAAAACCGCTCCAGGATTTTAACGATAGCAAGGGGCGAACAATATTTATAACCGACAGAATCGATTATGATGTTCAAACCGACAATTCCGTTGCCGTCGGTCCGTTGGAGCTTACTTTCTACTTACCTGATGAGACGGACACCGAAAACCGAGAAACCCTTGTTCCGATGAATATAAGCGCTCAGAAAGAGGCAAGATTTTTATCGGCGACAAGGCAGGTAACCTTTGAAGGCGATTGTGCATGCACAATGAGCCGGGCGGAGCCGAATGATATACTGCAAAAATATACGCTGTTGGCACCAAAGGTTACAGTAAAGCTCGCTTCGGAAGACCCCAATACCAAATCACGTATAGAGCATCTCACTGCCGATGGCGGTGTGGTTAAACTCCAGAGCGGCAAAACAATAAAAGGGGAATTGTTCAGCGGCGTTGAACTGGAGTGTCGCAGGACCGATTATGATACTAACCAGGAGCTGTTTATGGCCACCGGTCCCGGCACAATACAATTGAACAATTCAAAAGCCTCGGACTCCAATCAGCCGCAAAGCAGATTCAGTTTGCGTAAGTCCTGCTACGCCTTTTTGAGGAATTTTGCTACGTTGAAATATTTCATGAATGATAATTTGATTATTGCCGATGCCGAGCCTGGCCAGACACTGTGGGTCGATTACATTCCTGTTATAGAAGGAAAATATGGCCAGTGGGTTAAGGCCTATGCAGCTCACACTGAAGTTGGTTTTGTACAGACTGCGGATGGTCGCAGTGAGCTTTCGACGCTGACCGCTACAGGCGGCATTACATATCAGGAAGAGAATGGTAATGAGTTCCACGGCAGTAAATTATTTTATGACGCTGAGAGATCGGTACTAAGGGTCGAAGGTGATGAATCAGAGCCGTGTTATTTTAACGGTACTCTTGTCGAGAAGATTATATACGATCCTAAAACCGGCAAATTCAAAGCGCCGCTTGCCGGCCCAGGTGTACTGCAGATAAAATGAAAGGATACAAAGGTAAGACAGACGAGTTTTTATCTATACGAGAAAAATCAGACACAAAGTTTCTGCAAATCACTTATGTTTAACTCATCCAGCCGGGGGACAATTTTTTCGGCCAGACTCAGTTCGTCGGCATCATAAGAGTTAGTTACGGCAACGGTGTGCATTCCAGCTTTTTTAGCGGCTTCAAGTCCCCAATGTGAATCTTCTATTACAACACATTGCTCTGCTGTAATTAAATGCTGACGGTTGTTATTCAGTTTTCGCAGAGTTAGTAAAAATCCATCGGGGTTTGGTTTTCCTTTTTTTACCTGCTCAGCGGAAACTATCACCGTAAAGAAATGACGCAATCGTGCCTGCTCTAATATCAATTCAATCTCGGCACGTACAGCCCCCGAACATATCGCCATCGGTACATCGTTTTCCTTAAGCATCTCCAGGAAATCACGCACGCCTTCTATTATTTTACCGTCGGTTTGGGCTAATTCCTCAAATATCCGGTTCTTCTGCTGCATAAGATTTTCGATTTTTTGGCTGTCAAGTCCTGGGCGGTTTCTATCCGCAACCAGATTTAAACAATCAACATCCGTTAAGCCGAGGTATTCTTTGTAGTAATCTTTTGTTGCTATCTCAATACCGTACTGTGCCAAAACGCGATTGAATGCGCGAAGATGCAGAATCTCGGAATCGGTTATTACACCATCGAAATCGAAAATAACAGCTCGAAGCATATCTTCGTATCTCGTATTTCGTGAAGCGTATTTCGTACTTTAATGTCACCCAGTTGGTACTGGTCCTACAAGTACTTCGTAGTTAGAGAAAGTTGATTTATCACCGTTGCAGATTGTCTCCGTTAAAGCCGTGATTTGAGGGGTGTTTTTGGTGACATATCTGCGAGCGGTTATGGCTTTGCGTTCTTTCATGGGGATTTTTGTGCCGTTTTCAGCAGCGACTTGCATATCAACATTGGTACTTGCCTGACTGCATAGCAAATAACCATTGATTAAATCAATCGCCATATCAACCAGGTGCCTTCCATAAAGATCCATATATTCGGTACCGTTTTCCTTTACAAAGGCGATTGCTCTTTTCAATTGTTCCATCTCCTCAGCCAGTCTTTCAAGCAGGTCCTTCAGTTCGGGGTCGAATTTTTGTTGAGCAAGCTCGGTAATAAGATTTTCAGCGGTTCCACTGCAAACCCCGCGAACCGCAGCTACAACTTGCAGTTGACTTGTCCCTTCGTAGATGGTGGTGATCCTGGCGTCTCGGGCGTGTCGTTCACAGGCATAGTCCCGCATGTAGCCACTACCTCCCAGCACCTGGATAGAATCGTAAGCTACTTTGTTGCACATCTCAGAGCAGAAATATTTGCTCATCGGCGTCAACATTGATGCGTATCTTTTATACTGCCGAATTTCACTCTTTAGCTGTTTGGCCAGGTCTTTATCTTCGGGTGGATTTATTTCGAGCCGTTTGGCATACCCTATTCCCATATCGACCACGCGTGATGCCTCGTACAGAAGGGCACGGCCGGCTTCAATAGAAATTTTCATATCAATCAGCATGTCACGCACTGCCGGCAGTTTTTCGATAACTACACCAAACTGTCTCCTGCTGGCGGCGTAATCGCGGGCCACGCGAAAAGCAGCCTCAGCGATTCCCAACGATTGAGCGGCTATACCGATACGGGCGCCATTCATCAGGCTCATAACGTATGTTATAAGTCCACGCTGACGTTCACCGATGAGCTGAGCGGGAGCATCTTTGAAAAAAAGTTCGCACGTTGGGCTGCCGTGGATGCCGAGCTTTTCTTCCAGTCGGCGCACCTTGACCCAGGG
>CAZVUF010000194.1:0-5302 GCA_964629355.1 uncultured Pirellulales bacterium
ACACACAAAGTAAAAAAATCATCTGGATTCTCCTGGCCGGGATGTCCCTCGGCCTAATGCACGCCACGAAAGAAACATTTATCATAAGCTTCGGTTCAATGTTGTTAGCTCTATTGCTTACGTTTTATACCAGGAAACAGAAAGCAGAAGACAGAAGGCAGAACACCTGTCCTCTGTCATCCGTCGTCCTTCATCAAAGTTTTGGGCATCTAATTGTAGGCCTTGCAGTTGCTGTACTGATTTCAGTTCTGTTTTACTCATCATTTTTTACAAACCCCAACGGGATTTTAGATTCTGTTCGCACTTATACTACTTATTTTGACCGAGCCAACATGAACAGCCTGCATTTTCACCCATGGTATTATTACCTGAAGATGCTCATTTATTCCAAAGCCGGCTCAGGTCCACTCTGGAGCGAAGCTCTTATTGTTTTGTTGGCTGTAATTGGTTTTATTTTTACTGTCAGGGGGAAGTCTTTGACCCAGGGCGAAACCCAGGACCGGATCAAGCCCGCTTTCGACGGCGTTGATTTTAATCTGCTCCGATTCATTGCCTTTTATACGCTTATAATAACATTTGTGTATTCCGCTATCAGATATAAAACACCCTGGTGTATGCTGAGCTTCCTGCACGGTATGATTCTATTAGCCGGTGTCGGAGCCGCCGTCGTGTTAAAACTGATGCGGCATATTTGGGCTCGTTTGCTTATTAGTTTTTTATTGCTTGCCGGTGGTGTCCATCTTGCCTGGCAGGCTTATTTAGGCAATTACAGATATTACGCCGATCCTTGCAATCCTTACGTTTACGCTCATACAACGACGGACATATTCACCATGGTTCAGCGTGTAGAGGAAATCGCTAAGGTTGAGGATGGGGAAAAAACGGAGATTCACTTTATTTGTCCTGATGAGCATGATTTTTGGCCTTTCCCATGGTATCTGCGGGCATTTACACACGTTGGCTATTGGACTACTGTGACCGACCGGGTGGTTTCTGCTTCTGTTATTATTGCCTCTCCAAGTGTGGAGAAAGAGCTTCTAAAAAAGTTATATGAGCTGCCGCCGCCGGGACAAAAGAAACTGTATGTGCCTCTTTTTGATACTTATCTGGCACTACGGCCCGGTGTCGAATTACGCGGTTATGTGCCGAAAGAATTGTGGGACCGTTTGCAGCAACACTCTTTGATGAGAAATGAATCATCCCCAACCAGATAATTTTATCGAGGGTGATTGGTGTGCAATAACTGGCGTTCACCGTTTTTGCCACGAGGCTATGGCGGCCACCTTCGAGATTTATATTCAGCATGACGATATACGCTATGCTCAGCAGGCGGCGAGGGCGGCTTTTAATGAGCTTGATCGCATTGAAGCTGAGATTAGCAGATTCATTGAAAATAGTGACATATCCCGGATAAACAACCTCGCTGCCAATCAGCCTATGCGAATCGGGCTGGATACTTTTGAATGTCTCCACAAAAGCCTCCAACTGTGTATTGAAACCGGAGGGGCATTTGACATCGCTTTTGGCTCCCCGCAAATTGCAAATTTAGCCAAAGACGGAAGTATGAATCTGATAAAATTAAATGAAGCCGATTTTACGGTGGAACTATTGAGAAGCCCTTTGCGGATTGACCTTGGCGGAATAGGCAAGGGATATGCACTTGATAAAATGGCTGAGCTGCTGTGTGAATGGAGTATTGATGTTGCTTTGCTTCATGGCGGCTATAGCTCGGTTTTAGCTCTTAATGCTCCAGCAAATACAAAAGAAAATGGCTGGCCAATTACGTTAAGTAATCCCTGCAATCGCAAACAGACTTTGACATATCTTTATTTGCAGAACCGGGCTATGAGCGGCTCAGGCTTGCAGCAGGGGCAACATATTATTGACCCGAGGCAGGCCAAACCTGTCGAAGGAAAAGTTATCGCCTGGTCATGTGCCGACGATGCTGCAACGGCGGATGCCCTATCAACTGCTTTTATGGTTATGGGGCCGGATGAGATTAAACAATATTGCTCAAATCATCCACACGTGCAGGCTCTTGTTATACTTGAGCACGAAGGAAAAGAGGTGCCAGAGGATAAAATCTTACGTTTTGGTCCGTGGAGTGTCTGAATCCGATAGTGTTTTTTTAATGACTCGCAGCTCGGAGAAAACGGGCCACGATGTTCGTGACAGTTTTAATCTACTGTCGAGGTCGCAGGTCCATTCTATTGGAAATTCTTTTATTCTGTAACCTTGTTTTTGTGCCCGCAGGATAATTTCAATATCGAACATAAAGCCGTCACTGACACACCGGCTGTAAAGCTGTCGGGCGATTTCTCCTTTGTATATTTTAAAGCCGCATTGTGTGTCGGTCAGGTCTTTGGGGATTTGTATAAACTTTTTTATCAGCCACTTGAAGGCCATTGAGGAAATTCGCCGGTGCAACGGCTGGTCCTGTTGGATATCGCTTTCTATTAATTTTCTTGAGCCGTGTGCAATGTCACATGTCCCGTCTTTCAACATTTCCAGACCGAGCAGGGCATTTCCATAAGGCACACAATAGCCGCTGTCGGCGAACATCACATACTCACCGCTTGTCTCTTTTATGCCGGCTCGAACAGAATAACCTTTGCCGCGATGCTGTTCATTTCGAATGACCTTCAGTGTTATACTCTTCGGAACTTTAACGCTTTTTGCGACTTTGCTGGTTCCGTCTGTGCTGCCGTCATCGACGACGATGATTTCTCCTCGGAAATTATTGCCTTGCAGGAATGTTGCCGCCATTTCAACATCGAAAGCAATCTTTAGACTTTCGTTTAGTGCCGGTATTACTATAGATATATCCATAATACAATATTATATGGCCTGAAAGCCATCGAGCAAAGATGAAACTCGATTCCCAACGAGTATCGAGTATCCAGAATCGAGCATCGAGATGGTTTTTTCTTGACGTCTTTTATCTGAATAAGATAGAATACGTTATCATAAAGGAGGAAAAAAGTGGAGTTGCGGTTTTGCATCAATTTTGTCCCCACGGACTGTTACAGTGGCTGCATCTTTACGAGGTTTTTTACTTGTCGATTTGGCCCAGCTGGACAGCAGCGGTTGTTTTCTGTGCTGGTTTTTTTATTGCCCTGAATGAAGAAAGGATGGTTCAAAATGGCCAACAAAACAAATTCAAAAATTTCCATTGTAATGTCAATACTCCTGCTTTTAACGCTGTGCACGTCAACTATGGGAAAGACTATTTATGTTGATGATGATGCCGATGGTGCAAATGACGGCTCAAGCTGGGAAAATGCTTATGTATATTTACAGGATGCGCTGGCAGATGCTAATCCAGCAGAAAAACCTGTCGAGATTCGCGTGGCTCAGGGTAGTTATAAGCCCGATCAGGGAGCCGGGCAAACGCCCGGTGATAGAGAAGCTACATTCCAGCTCGTAAACGATGTTAATCTTGCCGGAGGCTACGCTGGTCTTGGTGCGGAAGATCCAAACGCCAGAGATATCGAACTATATAAGACGATCCTCAGCGGCGACCTGGACGGTGACGATGCCGATATTCCAGATGCCGCCAGTCTGCTGGGGCATGTAACAAGAGTGGAAAACAGTTACCATGTTCTGACTGCCCGTGATATTGATCTGAATGCTACGCTGGATGGTTTTACGATAATAGCCGGCAACGCCAATGATGAAGAAAGCGTCAAGTTTGGCGGCGGGATATTGTATACTAATGGTTACTTGAAAATATTAAATTGCAATTTCCAATACAATACAGCCACAATCGATGGGGGAGCGATATATAACCGACGTTATTTAGGCGAGCTTATAATCACAAACTGCAAATTCTTTCGTAATGCCTCAGAAGATGGAGGTGCCATATGCGACCTCGACTGTACTATTTTGACTGACTGTAGATTTACAGAAAACTATGCTATAAGTTCGGGCGGAGCTGTTGATGCCTACAGAGGTAATCCGATATTGACCAATTGCATATTTGAATATAATTCCAGTTACTATGGCGGTGGGATGCATAATATTTCCAACAGCGAGCCAACACTTATCAACTGTATGTTTATAGGTAACTATGCAGAGGGTTTTGGCGGTGGATTCTATAATCTGAAGGTGGGTCCCCCGGACCCTAATACTTTACAGTTATTTGATAGCTGCACTTTCAAAGATAATCACGCCGGTATATATGGTGGCGGGCTTTACAATGCACCTTCGACCAAACCTTTGATTCAAAACTGCCTGTTTGTTAATAATTCGTCCTCTAACTGGGGAGGAGCCTTACATTTCTGGCAAAGTAACGCGGAAGTAATAAATTGCACCATAACCAATAACTTCGCTCAAAGGGGAGGGGCTATTTCCTGCGGATATGAAAACACGATTACCTCCAGTAACATTAAACTTACTAACTGCATACTCTGGAACAATAGTGAGGAAATATATAAATACGACGATTCACAGATTACGATAACGTACAGTTGCATACAGTATCTAAAGCCTGGGAGATTCGGGCTGTCAGCGGGCAATATTAATCAGGACCCATGCTTTGTTGATCCAGGCAAATGGGTTAATGCAAATGGTACAAATTCTATATGGATTGATGGTGACTATCACCTGAAATCGCAAGCAGGGCGGTGGGACCCCAACAGCCAAAGCTGGGTAAAGGATGATGTTACAAGCCCCTGTATAGATGCAGGTGACCCCAATAGCCCTGTTGGAGATGAGCCTTTTCCAAACGGCGGCATTATCAACATGGGCGCCTATGGCGGCACAGCCGAGGCCAGTATGTCCTTATCTGATGCAGGTAAAGTCATCTATATACAGTGGCTGGGCCATTCGAGCGTCAAGGTCTGGGCGGGAGATGTCGTGATATACATCGACCCGCGAAATTTAAGCACGTCGCCCCAAGATGCGACGGCTGTGCTTGTCACCCACAGTCATGGTGACCATTACCAGCGTGCGGATATTGACAGGGTTTCGGGGCCGGAAACGATATTCTTCGCACCGGCTGATGTTGTCGCACTATACGGCAAAGGTCAGACAATTCTGCCGGGGCAGACGATTCAATTCGACGACGTTAACGTGATTGGCGTGCCAGCTTACAACTCCAATCATCCCAAGGCAAACAACTGGGTTGGTTATATAATCGAGATCGCCTCAAAGCGAATTTATATTGCTGGTGATACCGACGTGATAGAGGAAATGAAATCTCTCGGACATATTGACGTGGCATTTTTGCCTGCCGGTGGAACATATACAATGAACGCCCAGCAAGCTGCAGAGGCTACAAATTATATAAAGCCTCTATTGG
>CAZVUF010000195.1:0-5268 GCA_964629355.1 uncultured Pirellulales bacterium
GCTTTTGTTCGCTCTTCAGCGGGTTTATCCAGCTCAAAAGCAACACAGACGGCCTCAAGAGCTTTTTCGGCCTGGTCTTCATCAACGGCACAACTGATGCGAATTTCGCTGGTAGTGATTGAATCAATGTTGACCTTTGTTTTAGCCAAGGCGCCGAACATTTTTTCAGCTACGCCATAGTGGGTTCGCATACCGACGCCGATAACAGAGACGAGTGCAATATCTTCACGAATAAATACACTGTCACAATGAATCTCGCTTTTGATTGAATCGACGGCTTCCTTGGCAGCATCAAGATCCGAAATTCCAATCATAAATGACAGGTTCGCCTTCTCGGGACTGATTTCTGTCTGAACGATGTCATTGACAATCACTTTTGCCTTAGCAAGATTAGCAAAGACCTTTGCAGCATTTCCTGGAACGTTATCAACGCCTACAAGGCTTATTTTGGCCATATCTTTTTGTATTGTCGCACCTGTAACAACTACACCTTCCATTTGTGGCACCTCGTGAGTAATTATTGTCCCCTCTATTTCTTTTGCGCTATTTCGCACATGAATTTTAACATCATATTTTTTACCGAAGGCTATAGACCGATTGTGCATCACACCAGCCCCGAGACTTGCCATTTCAAGCATCTCGTCATAGCTAATCTGCTTCATTTTTACAGCATTCTTGAATATTCGCGGGTCAGTCGTGAAAACCCCATCAACATCTGTATAAATATCGCACTGTTTAGCTCCCAAAGCTGCTGCCAACGCAACTGCGGTTGTATCTGAGCCACCTCTACCCAGCGTAGTAATATTTTCATCCTCATCTATACCCTGAAAGCCTGCGACGATGACGACCTTACCCTGATCCAACTGTCTATTAATTCGTTCCGCATCAATGCTTTTTATTTGTGCCTTGGTAAAGTCACTGGTCGTGAGCATTCGGACTTGTCCGCCTGTAAAGCTAATAGCATCATAGCCCATAGAATCGAGCACCATAGCGAAAAGTGATACAGATTGTTGCTCACCCGTGCTGAGCAATTGGTCCATTTCCCGTTTAGGAGGATTAGGATTTAATTCCAAAGCATCAGCAATTAGCTCATCTGTCTGTTTGCCTCGTGCCGAGGCTACAACTACAACCTGGTAGCCATTCTTAACCGTCTTTATAACCCGTTCAGCAGCCCGGCGAATCTTTTCAGCATTAGCAATCGAAGTTCCACCAAACTTTTGTACGATTATAGCCATATCCCACCTACAAATATTTTTGCAATTTTATTGAAAGCGGCTTTGCATGTCAACCCCGTTAGAAATCTTAGGATGTTCGCATAAGTTATTAATGATGGAGTTTGGATTTCTAATGGGGTCAATACACGTTAACGTTTTAAGAAATACTCCATAAGTTCAAAACCTTTATCTATCTTCAAACCTGACTTTGCTGCATTGGCCTCACTAAAAGTCATAGCCGAGACACTACTTATATTGTCTCCTGCCATGGCAAATGGTACCGGCTCCGGCGAATGAGCACAACTCCGCGTAGGAGTTAAATGGTCAGGAGCAATGAGTATTCGCCAGCTTTTATAATTCTGCAAAGCCTCAAACACAGGACCGACAATATATTTATCAATCTGCTCGATGGCTTTTTTCTTCATTTCGATGTTGCCCTCGTGAGATGCTTCATCGGGCGCTTCTATATGGATGAAAACAAGGTCATATCTATGCAGTGCATCTATCGCAGCAGAGCCTTTACCCTCGTAGTTTGTATCGATGAAGCCGGTGGCACCCGGGACTCCTATTAAATCAAAACCAATAAGCTTTGCCAGACCTCTAACTAAATCAACGGCTGTTATAGCAGCGCCTTTGATTCCAAACCTCTTTTCGAAACTGTCCATTTGGGCACGTTTTCCCTGTCCCCAAAGCCAGATGGAGCTGACTTGATTTTCACCCAGGTCTTTCCTTACTTGATTTATCTCGTGATTGCTAAAAAGCTGTTGAGAACGAGCCATCAAATCTATAAGTACCTCAGAACCTTTGCCGCGAGGCAATATCTTTTCTATGGGCTTACCTATGTAATCATGCGGTGGGTACGTCTGAGCGTCAAAATCCCGCCCCTTGAAAACTACCAGGTGCCTGTAGCTGACGCCTGTATAGAAGCGGACCTGCTCACTTCCCAATTGGCTCTGTAGTTCTTCTATCAACTTACCGGCTTCTTTCGTAGAGATATGTCCGGCGCTGTGGTCTGCCATTTTGCCATCGGCAATTGTTACCAGATTGCATCTAAAAACCCAGTCGTTGGCAGACAGCTTAATATTACGTGCCGCCGCCTCAATTGGCGCCCGACCGCTATAATATCGCAGTGGGTCATAACCCAAAAGGCTCATCTGTGCAACGTCGCTACCCGGTTCCATATTCTCAGGCACTGTCCGGACGATACCTTGCCTACCCAGCGTGCTGATTTTATCCATATTCGGTGTTTCAGCAGCTTCCAGCACGGTCTTGTTCCCCAATATCTCAATCGGCTCATCTGCCGCACCGTCAGGAACTATTATAGCGTACTTAGTCACTAATCTTTATCCTCTGGTATATCAACTATTCTTATACAGACAGGCTTACCACCAATACAGTCAAGTTGTTCCATGTCTTTTAGTGCCGCAGTAACATTTTGTTGCTGAGTAGGATGGGTCGCGATTACCACCGGAACGGTGTTATCAGGACCGGTGCCTTCGTGCTGTAATGCGCCCGATATGCTTATTTTATGGTCGGCAAGGACTTTACTCCATTGAGCGATTACACCTGGCTGGTCCTTGCACATTATCCTTATGTAAAACCTGCTCACAAGATTGCCTATTCTGTCTATCAGCGGTATAGTTTGGCTTCTCGGTTTTAGATTCAAATGGCGAAAAGTAGTAGCGGAATTACCAAGAGCGACGTCGATAATATCAGCGACAACTGCGCTTGCCGTGGGCATCATTCCTGCGCCTCGACCATAGAATATTACCTGGCCGACAGCACTTCCGAATATGCTAATAGCGTTAAACGGGCCTTCGACCCGGGCTATTGGATTATCCCTGGCTATAAAAGAAGGATGCACCCGCAATGAGATTCGACCTTGTTTATTTTTTTGCCCGATTGCCAGCAATTTTAGACAATAGCCCATCTCACTGCCGTAGCGGATGTCATCCTTAAAGACCGCTTCAATACCCTCAATATAAATATCTTCGAGCGAGACTTCGTATCCGAAGGCAATAGATGCCAAGATGGCCAGCTTGTGGGCGCTGTCGCTGCCACTAATATCCAAAGTTGGATCGGCTTCGGCATAACCTTTTTCCTGCGCCTGAGCTAAGGCCTGAGAGAAATCCTCATCTTTAGAGGCCATCTGCGACAGAATATAGTTGCACGTTCCATTTACGATGCCATACATAGCGGTAATATTATTTGCTGCTAATCCGGTTCGGATAGCTGAGATAATAGGCACACCACCGGCACAACTGGCTTCAAAAGCTATACAGCGGCCGTTTTGTCTCGCAGCTTTATAGAGCTCGCTGCCGTGTTCAGCCAACAGGGCCTTATTGGCTGTAACTACATCCTTACCCGCCTGGAGCATCCTCAACTGGATTTGTTTCGCTGCGTTAATGCCCCCTACAAGTTCGACTCCAATCTGGATAGTATCGTCTTCTAAAAGTTTGTTTAGATCATCGGTTAAAATACCATCGGGTAACTTCACTGGCCGAGGCGACCTAATGTCGATATCCACAACGCAGGCAAGCTCCAGACGTAGACCCATTTTAGCAACAATGGAATCAGCTTGCTCGGCTATCAGCCGAGCCACTCCACATCCTACGGTCCCAAGTCCAACCAAGCCTACCTTGACAGTTTTCTCACTCATAAACACACCTTGCTGTCATTCCTGCCCAGCATTCCAATGCTGGGTGAATGAAAATATTTTGCCCTTAAAATCATCTTAGGATTATCCCTGAAATCGTTAATAAGTACCAATTACAAAATAAATAGTCAATATCAAAGATTTGCCTATATATAAATCAATCGGTTTGAGACAAGAAAAACTACGAATCGACCCTTTTTTTACTATAAAAGGAAAATTAAACTTGAATTAGGAATCCCAGATTTGGTATAAATTATTATGTAGGAGTATATCAATTCTGGTTCCCTGGGCACTGATTTAATGCAGGTATGAGGTACCAACATGTACCTTATGCAGCGGATTGAAATAATTATACTTTAATAATCAATCCATATAGTTTTTTTGAGGAAGGATATAGAAAATCAGGCCGGTTAAAAGTCCTCTTTTTCCAACACATAATGAAGTAGAGGTGCAACTTTTTCGAAGTCTATTTTCTGTCTTCTGTTTTCGGTCTTCTGTGTCGGTATTTTAATGTGTGACGGAAGCACATAGATTGTTGTTTTAACTTAATTTTTAATAAAGACTATTATGTGTAGAAAGTTGATTTGTCCAATTTCTTTTGTTTTGGTGCTTGCTATTGGCAATATAGTCCGCGCCGGCATTGAGAATTGGCAGAACGCTATAAACACCTCAAATCCGCTTAATTGGTATAGATTTGATGAAATCACCGGGACCAATTGCATCGATTATGGCAGTGGGGAACTGGATGGAACCTATGATGGAGTAATATTGGGCCAGGAAGGATTTTTCGGTCCGGCAACAGCCGTATTATTTGACGCTACAGCCGGAAGTATGGCAGATTTTAGAGCCGGTTCTCCAAGTAATCTGACATGGAACTGGACTGTTGAATATATTCTTAAAATAACAACCGACAAACAAACTATGGCTTTGCATTGCAGTACCGCCACGAAGATAGCTCTGAAACAGTACAGTAATGACCGGGTTGGATATACCGCTCTTGGTAATTACGATGCGCTGTTCGTTCCGGATACAATAGTGCCTATTGGCGAGTGGACACATTTAGCGATTACAAGAAATGCTTCTGCAAACAAGATGTATCTTTACATCAATGGCGTGCGAGTCGCTGAAGACGATGGTCGTACTATTGATCTTGGACGCGAGACAATTCCCAGGGTAGGAGACTGGCTCGATGCTTTTCTGGATGAAGCTGTCGTTTTCAACCGTGTTTTACAAGACGATGAGATACTTATCCATTACAAAGCTATTGTAAGCAGAGATCCGGAAGCCTGTAATCCCATACCTGTCGATGGAGTTACAGACGTACTGAGAGACGTAGTTCTCGACTGGACGCCGGGAGAGTACGCCGACAAACACGATGTGTACTTCGGAACAATCTTC
>CAZVUF010000196.1:0-5241 GCA_964629355.1 uncultured Pirellulales bacterium
CCAAAAATATCTCAAGAGCTTAGCGGTGCACGTTTGCACCTTGCCGGTGACGCAGATTGTTTCGGTTACACTGGCAATCATTTATGTTTTAATACATCCGGAGATGCCGAGAGCACAGTCTTGGGGTATAGGGCTTGGCATAATTGCGCTATTTCAGGTTGTGCCGATTTCGCCAGGGTCGCTTACGCGTGGGCTTTATGTTTTGTACTTAGTAATCCGCGAGCGAAATTTCAAAGACTATAATATCGCGGTCTTTCTGGGCTTTTTCAAGTACATTGGTTATCTGGCTTTTCCTATCCAGATGACATATCGCTACCCTGTGTTAGCAAGATTTATGGCGAGTCACTGGGCCACTGAAATGGTGCATATCGTGCCGGTGTTCGGTGAAAGCGGAGCACTCTTAGAGCATTTTGTATTTCGCCTGTTTTACAACTGGCCTTTGACTATCCGACGTAGAATGCGCAGGCGGGCCGAAATTCGAGCATCGATTAAACCACGATATTGGCACGTGGGCCTGTGCGTTATTGCAGCAGTTTCAATATTGGGCCTTGCGGATTTTAGCTATCTTCACAAAACAGAAGAACTGCCGAGCTTGAAGGATATTTGGTTGCTTGTCATAGCTTTATCGTTGGTTTGCGGAGCAGTAGTAACCTTAGGCTGCGGTGGAGCAGCGGTAAGCAAACGCATAATCGCAGCGGCAATCTGTGGTATTTTAATTGGTTTCCTTTATACGGCAGTTTCAATTATATTAAGCCAAAACAGTGGAATTGAGGCCCACAACATTCTGGCGAGGAGCGTGTGGCGGATATTTATTTTCACTATTTTATCAATCATTGGAGCCATAGTTACAGAGCTGAGACTACCTGATCCAGATTATTAAAAGCCCGCTCCAAAACAGAGCTAATTATTCAGGCTCATTTCGCACAAGGAAGATTTATCCGCTCGAAGTTTGGCAGATAAGGTTTCATAGGAGATCCTGACTGATTAAAAAAACTGGATTTTTTTACCATTTATTACTATATTTCCGGCTGAATTTATGTTACTTTATATCCTGCGGAAAGATCAAAGCTGTAAAATAATTAGTGTTTGAATGAGATATTTCTGAACAAGCTATTTTGTCAATAAGCTTGCCTTAGAAAAGGGAGTCAAAAATGAAACCTCAAGTCTTATCATCAACGCTAATCAAAATGGTAAATCATAAGCATCTAAGGAACATGTTAACAAAAAAGGTCGACGACTATATCTATAAAAATATTGTCGATAAGGACACCGAAGACCTAAGAGAAGTAGCGATCAAAAGATATCAATTCCTATCGGCAATGCTGCACTGCATGATCAACAATATAAATAGAGGGTACATCTCACCTGAAATTATAAAAAAAATCGTCAATGTGTTTGTTCAAAACAATCTGATTCGTGATGACCAAATTTATACACAAGCCGTCGAAAAATTCAAGAAAAAATACGGAGAGTATCCACCGACTTTTATCGTCTTCTCTCCTACACAAAAATGCAATCTGAAGTGCATCGGTTGTTATGCAAATTCGGCGGCGGATACGTCCGCCACGGTACCTTATCCATACGTGGACAGAGTGGTCAGCGAGGTTCATGACTGCTGGGGCGTCCGTTTCATAACTATCAGCGGCGGTGAGCCTTTCACATATAAAAGTGAAGATAAGACACTCCTGGACATCTATCGTAAATACAACGATATGTTTTTCCTTGTGTATACTAACGGTACCATCATTAATGAACAGATTGCCCAAAGCATGGCTGATTGTGCAAATGTCACGCCGGCAATTTCGGTTGAAGGCTTCGAGGAAGAAACCGACCAGAGAAGAGGACGCGGAACATTTAAGAAAATCCTCGAAACTCTGGAACGGTTAAGAAACTTCGGTGTACCTTTCGGCATTTCCGTAACGTCTACAAGCAAAAACGCGGAGCTGCTGTTGAAAGACGAGTTCTACGACTTTTTCTTTGAACAGCAAGGGGCCTGCTATATGTGGCAATTTCAATTGATGCCTATCGGCAGGGGCAAAGACGAACTGGATTTAATGGTCCGTCCTGAACAGCGGCTCAGCTTATACAGAAAATGGGAAAAACTTCTCAGCGAAAAGAAATATTGCCTGGCTGATTTCTGGAACAGCGGTGTGCTGTCCAGAGGCTGCATTGCCTACGGAAGAAGCGGCGGTTATGCCTATATCGATTGGCATGGCAACGTAACACCCTGTGCTTTTATTCCATATTACGTTGACAACATCTATGATTTATATAACAATGGAAAGGCGTTGACGGATGCACTGTTCTCCGACTTTATGAAAAATGGCCGAAAATGGCAGAGAGAATACGGCCTTGACAACTGGAAAAAACCGGAAAACTGGCTGATGCCCTGCTCGATAAGAGACCATTACGAAATTTTCAAAAATTCGGTTCTGCCTAAAGGCGCAAAGCCGGAGGATGAGAAAGCCAAAGAAGCACTTGAATCTGATGAATATTTCGAGGTGATGAAAAACTACGACCAAAAACTAAACAGTTTAACTAAAAAAATCTGGGAAATTGAGTATCTAAATAAGGAGGCGGCCTCAGATAAATTCAAATGTCAAAATACAAATGTTTCAATGTTCAATTAACAAAATTGTGCAGTTTAGCGGCAGTTCCAATATTTTAACCATTGATATTTCCGCTTTTATCGTTCTGCCTACGGCGGATGCTACTCTGTGTAGTAGCCACGCTCCGTAGGACGAGTTTTTGAAAGGCCTTACCACAATGACAATTAATAGTTACCGTTCTCTTTGTGATGATTTCTATCTGGATATGTATATCAATACCAGATTAGACCTGCCGACCAGCCGGGATACCATCCTTGCCTTTTTCGAGCGAATACAAAAGCAATTCCCTCTTATGAGCCATTTTTATCGGTGTGATAATAACACTTATTGCATTGAAGAGAGTCGCAACACCGGCCAAGAACGCTGGATTACCCTCGAAATGAACCGGGTTGGCTCCGGAGTTGTCAATCCCTCAAACTTTGAGGATGCTTTCCGCCAGGACAGGTTGGTACTCGAGCTTGTCCCTTATATGCTCAGCATAAGTCATCTTGATGTGGATTCACTTGACATAACTTTTGCTATGGATTTCGATTATACCGGCAGCCATGACGAGGTCATAGCCGAGGCACTGTTCAGCTCAAGTGCGTTTAGCTGTTTTTCAGACCTACCGTCTGCCAAGCCTCTTGCTTTTACTCCTTCCATGGTGGTGGCGTTATCCGAGGATGAGTGTACACAAGCCCGCATTAGTATCGAGTCAAAAGCAACACCCGATTTTATCAGCGGCTGCGAGCCCAGGAGTAAAAAGCAAAGCCCGAATGAAGCTATAAGTCTGTTTTTTACAGTCCGGCAGTATCCGCAACCCGGCATTAGGTTTGATATGCTAAAATCTTTTGAGTACCAATGCCACCTGGCAGAAGAGCTAATGGCAGAAAAAATAGGGCCGAACTTCGTTCTGCCCTTAACTGAGACCATCGCACAGAAACGATTACTTTAGATTCCAATTATCCTAATCAGGCATGAGTTGGAAAAGCTTCCAGAATGGCTATTGAAGCACCATACAGCAAATACTGCAAAACCAATTATAAAATCGCTATAGCTGTCTGTATTGGTAGTGCAATTATTTTTGCTTACGATGGCTATCTCAGCAAATACGAATGGTCATTACGTCGCAGCTTCTACGAAGAGCATGTCAAAGACGGCAAACCAGACAGTGATATGGTATTTAATCAGAAGGCGCCTCTGGTACTCGGTCCACTTGCAGCCGTCCTGATATTCTTGTATTGGATGCATAAGAACAAAAAGCTTTTAGCCGATGAAAATAAACTTATCATCAGCAACAAGGAAAATATCCACTATGATTCCATTCAAAAAATAGATAAAACATACTTTGATTCAAAAGGTTACTTCATCATCACATATAAAAAGGGTTCCCGCAAGGCGGGGGCCTATGATGGAGTAGAAGTCAATCGCAAGTTTAACACCAGAAAGTACGACAACTTGAAAGCAGTTTTGGAACATCTGGTAACAAAAATCAGTTGAAAATCATCATAGCAGTGTCTAAAATCTGAACTGCTTACCGCCGCGTCTTCTTGTCGAAGACAATAGCGGCGGTTTATCTTTGTGGTTCCATTATGCAACTTATCATAAAGGGATAAATATCGATGAATTACTGCGTTGTTGGATTACAGTGGGGCGATGAGGGCAAGGGTAAGGTCGTTGACATCCTTGCAGAACACAGCGATATTGTTGTCAGGTATAGCGGTGGTTCAAACGCCGGCCATACTGTCGTCGTCGGCAACAGCAAGTTTGCTTTACACCTTTTACCAAGCGGCTCAGTTCGGCCAAATATTTTCTGCTGTATCACAAATGCCGTAGTGGTCGACCCCGAAGTTTTAATAGATGAGATTAAAACGATTGCGCTAAAAGGTATCACGCTAAAAGGGCGTTTGCTTATAAGCGAAAATGCGCATGTCGTCCTGGATTATCACAAAAGAGAGGATCAACTACGGGAAGAATCCCTCGGCAAAAACAAGATCGGCACCACCATTCGCGGTATAGGCCCCTGTTATGCAGACAAAGCCGGCAGAAGTCACGCCGTTCGTATGGGTGATTTAAGAAACCTCCAGCAACTAAAAGACAAGCTACAAGCCATCGTTAACTACAAAAACAAGGTTTTTACAGCTATTTATAACGCCACACCGATTAGTGCCGATGACATCTTTGAAAAATGTAAATCTTATGCAGATATATTTTTGCCGTTTATAACCGATACAACTGAATATCTACACAGGTCGATTGACGAGGGCAAATCAATCCTGTTTGAAGGTGCCCAGGGAACACTCCTGGATTTGGATCATGGCACTTTCCCATATGTGACCAGTTCCAATTCAAGCTCACTTGGAATGCCGGCCGGCTGTGGCGTTCCAGCCAAATATGTTGACAAATTCATCGGCGTTGCCAAAGCCTACACTACAAGGGTTGGAGCCGGACCTTTTCCAACGGAGCAGGACAACGATATTGGTCAATACATCCGCGAAAGAGGACACGAATACGGTACAACTACCGGCCGGCCCCGAAGATGCGGCTGGTTCGACGCCGTGGCCGCATCATACTCTGTAAGAATAGGTGCTATCGATGAGATAGCACTAATGCACCTCGATACTTTGGCCGGTCTGAAAGAAGTAAAGATTTG
>CAZVUF010000197.1:0-5216 GCA_964629355.1 uncultured Pirellulales bacterium
ACAATCACTTACATCCATATATAGTTTCTTCTTTGGTAAGTCTGACATTTTTCAGTCATCTTTTGCAAGAATAAGACGCAGAAACACTCCAAAGCGTTATCTAAAAAAACGCGTTTTTTTCTTCATTTTTGCCGATTTTTTTGGTAACATATTAGAGAATAGCACGTCCTAATAAATAGAAAATATAACACATTCGAGATGGACACTTATGTTTGGTCAGGCCGTAACTTACGGGCGAGTGTTAGAATTTGCAATCTCTGAGACTATAGATAAAAGCCAGCAGTGGATACTGTCTGCAATGCAAAGGCACGGGCCCGAACTGGTCACAATGCTCTGGCGAATATTGGGCAATGAGCAAGATGTTTGTGATGCTTATCAAAATACCTTTCTACAGCTTGCTCACTACCAAAATAGACAAAAGCCTAAACATATAAAAGCATATATATTTCGTACGGCAAGCAATGTAGCAGTGTCAATGTTAAGACACAGGATTGCTGAAAGAGAAAGATTGTCCATAACTATTGTTCCCAAAAAACTTATAAGTTCGCCTGCAAACGAATTTGATTCTAAATGCTTGCAGGAGACCCTAAGGTGCTGCATCGCCCGCCTGCCTGAATATCTACGAAACGTTATAACATTGCGTGACCTGGCAGAATTGTCTTATACTCAAATTGGCAGGATGTTAGGCATATCTGCAGCCACTGCAAGGGTGTATAGATGTAAAGCTATCCAACTATTGTCCGTATGGATGAGCAAAAAAGAACGAGAGATACAATGAAAAAGGCAAGCACAAACAAATCGACCACATTTTCAGATGGGCTAAAAGAAGGCAAAATTAATAAGTGCAGACGGATAAGAGGTTGGCTGCATGAAGCTTTGAGAAGCCACTTTAGTCTCAATGCAGATTGGGTGCAAAATCATATTGCAAATTGTCCAAAATGTCAGCGGCGATTTTCTTCCGTCAGTAGAGTCAATCTCGCATTGTCACTTATAAAATCTCAACCTCACAAGCTTGATTTGCTAATGCGTGCAAATACGCAAGCCATTGGAGTATTAAAACATAGTCTTCGTGAGGCACCTAAAGCTCAGAAGCTGAAAGCAATGCAGCCCGAACCCAAACTGCTGGAAATATGTAGCATACATAAGCACTCCGCGGCAAACGTAGCAGCCTGTATAGCAATACTATTTCTTATGAAAACCGGTATTTTTTCCTTTACGGATACAGTCCAAACTCAGGGCCAAAAAGCCGTTAAACAGTATTATATCAACCAGGTAGGTGAAGATTTGGCGAGTGATATTTTTCACGGCTGAGCCAGGGATAAGCAAATCACCTCTGTAAAACTTTTTGCCGGCAGTTTAGTGTGTTTAACCATTAGCGGATACTTACCCGCTTGTTTCATTCCTGAACTGTAGCTACTGTTCCCCGCCCCACTCAGCAAGTTTCCATTCACAACCGCTATACGGTCAATACGTTCTGAGAGATTTCAAAAGCTACTACAGAAAAGAAGGTTGCACAAGTCCTGCAAAACATGCTCGAAAGGGTAAATAAGCTAAAAAAGATGGTTTATAAAAATGGAGCCAATGGGATTCGAACCCACGACCTCTTGCATGCCATGCAAGCGCTCTCCCAACTGAGCTATGGCCCCGGTTTGTTCTAATGTTAACATATATACCAGCTATAGACAAGTAAATTCCCCTCTATTTTTCCCACCGAGCCGGGTCCTGCTGGTAGAAACGTTTCAATTCTTCGTACAACTCCGGATGTAGCCTTTGCAATTGCTTTGGCTTCTCGAAAAAATATTCGGTTGCAACGGCAAAAAACTCAGCGGGATTCACGGCGCCATACTTATCCAGGAAAGTTGCCCTATCACGGCTGACCTCATGCTGAAGCTTCGCATATTCTTTTTGTAAGATACGGGCCCAGGCTATAAAGGTCGAAGTGCTTTTAAGGACAGGGGTACTGTCACCTTTGGCAAAAGAGCTGTCAATCTGGTGTGCGAATTCGTGGAAGACAACGTTATGACCATCATGAATATCGGCGGCACTTCGGCGGACGTCATCCCATGAGAGGACGACTGAGCCATGATGCCAGGATTCGCCCAGACGAACTTCCGGGCCTTCCGCTACAATTCCACCTGCCAGATGTCGAGTGCTATGCGCTATATAAGACCTTGGATATACAAGTATGGAAGACAGATCTGGATAATAGTCGGTTTTGCGGTGGAGCAACAGGATACAGGCTTGAGCTGCTATGGTGACCTTTATCTCATCGGTAATATTCAGGCCCCCACAGCCTTCAAAACGTTTCTCTGCGATAAAAATAAGGATGTGACGTTGCAGCTCTTTTTGGTCTTCCGCAGGCAATAGCCTGTAAAACGGCACATTTTTCTTAATAACCTCCAGCCACTGGTCAGGCAACTGCTGATTAGCAAGTCGATTCCGTCGCCATTTTTTGAGTCTGAACATATACACGCGAACCTATCTATAATATTAAAGCATCGCATTGCGATGATTTACTATACTACTAAAATCCGAAACAAATTCGAAATCCAAAATTTAATTGAGTACGAGTGTGCATCGGCGTTTATTGGTGGTTAAAAGTTCTTTACCTCAGAACAACTGATAGGTTATCATCTTTTCTAACCATTATTTATTTGAAGGCTAAGGTATGGACACATTGAAAATTAATCGTCGAGATTTCTTAAAGGCTGCCAGTATCAACACAGCGGCTCTGGCAATAACAGGACATACAATTAAAGCAGCAGAAGCATCTAAGCCGGCTCAAACGGTTATACCACGCTGGAGAGGATTTAATCTTTTGGATTTTTTCTCCCCGAGACAAATGCCCTGGGGCGGTAGAAATAGCACTACCGAGGATGATTTCCGCTGGATGTCCGATTGGGGCTTTGATTTTGTTCGTTTGCCTATGGCTTATCCCCGATGGATTGATTTTGATTCTTCAAAGCCCATCACGCCGGATGATATGTACAAAATCAAGGAAAGCGCGGTTGAATCTATCGACAAGCTTGTAGAAATGGCAAACAAGCACGGCTTGCACGTGAGTCTGAACTTTCATCGCGCGCCAGGATACTGCGTGAACGCAGGATTTCAGGAACCATTTAATCTATGGACAGACCAGGATGCACTGGATGCGTTCTGTTTCCACTGGGGAATGTGGGCAAAACGCTACAAAGACATTCCGCCATCCAAAATCAGCTTTGATTTGGTGAATGAGCCGAGTATGCGCGAAGATATGAATAACCAGCACTCAAAGCGTAGTGCCGTGCCGGGAGATATCTATCGGAAAGTAGCTGAAGCGGCAGCAAAGGAGATACGAGAAGCTAACCCGAATCATCTCATCATCGCTGATGGCAATAATGTGGGTAATGACGTGATACCCGAAATTGTTGATCTGAATATCGCTCAAAGCTGCCGGGGCTACAAACCCGCATACATATCTCATTACAAAGCACCCTGGGCATTTGCAAATGTCGATAATCTGCCTGAGCCTGTCTGGCCCTGCAAGATGGGAGATGAGAATTGGGACCGTAACAGACTCGAAAAATACTACGCACCCTGGATTGAGCTGGCTCGAAAAGGTGTCGGCGTGCACTGCGGAGAATGCGGCTGCTGGATAAAAACGCCGCATAAGGTCTTTTTGGCATGGTTCGGTGACGTCCTGGACATATTAACAGAAAATGGAATAGGCTATGCACTTTGGAATTTCCGTGGTGATTTCGGCATTCTCGACTCTCGCAGAGAAGATGTTGAATACGAAGATTGGCACGGACATAAACTCGACCGGAAACTGCTGGACCTGCTGTTGAAACACTAATTTCGTAGATGGGTTTTGTCTACCGAGGAGGAGACGGGGGACAGAAGCCTGCCCGAAGGGACAGATAACAGAGGACAGAATCATATACAGCTAATATTTAGCCAGCCAATTCATTGGCGGGTTATCTATTGATGAATCATTTTTTTCTATTATTTGGTGCTGGGCACGTATCCCAGTTTCCCCCAAACAGCTTTCTGAACCTTGTGCAAATCTGTATTGCCGGCCTGGACAATATTACGATCATCCCAGGTAGTCTTTGCGGTACGGCTGTCGGCCCATTTCCAGTATTCACTGTGCCCATCTGCGAAACCGAAGGTCGTGCCGTTGCTGTGCAGCTTCGGAGGCGCGTCAAACCATGCTTCCTCTGAATACAAAACACCCCACGTGCCCGGAGATACCGGGTCTTCACCGAGAAAGACCATCCTTTCAACCGGTCTGCGAATCTTATTTATATTTCTAATTTTCAGACTTGGAGTGAATTCATCCCAGCCGCAATAACCATTCATCGAATCAACTATGGTGTAAGTCAATCTCCTTTGCTTCGCACCGTTTGGGCACTTGTAAAGTTTTATACTTTTAGTATATGGCCATAATTGCCCTTTTCGAATAGCTATTTCCCATTCCTCTATCGTGAAGGTATCTGGGCCTTGGGTGACGGGTCCGGGCCAGCGTACCCACCAGGTATCCACAGGGGGACTACCCGTGTAACCTACATCACTATTTACAATTTTGCCGCCATTGTCATCCGCATATAAAACCCATGCAAGTCCGAGCTGCTTGACATTATTAAGACACACCGCACGTTTGCCCTGCTCCCTGGCCCGATTTAGAGCCGGCATCAATATCGCCATCAGTATTGCGATTATCGCTATCACTACCAGCAACTCTATTAACGTAAACCCCTTTGGAAACGATTTCTTACCCGAGGGATACCTACTTTTGGTACAGATTTCTAATGCTCTTTGTTTATCCATAACGATACCTGTTATTTCTGCGAATATGTTGCTTCCCTATTAAAGTATGCACAAAAAAGAATTTGTGTTCGATTATTTTTGCCTATTTCGCATCGTTTGAACTATGTATTTGCCAAAAAATACTATACCACAAATTTGTATATTTTGCAAGGTTATCGGAATTTTTTTCACACCGCAATTTTTTTCACATAGAATACATAAGCCTGCCCTGAGCGCTAGTCAAAGGGATGCTCGATTCTCGTTGGTAGGGTGGGGCTTGCCCCACCATTTTCATTTGCCGAAATCTGCCCACCAAATTCTATATAATCTGCGGAGCACCCCTTACATTATCTCCGTCTTCTGTCTTCTGCCCTCTGTCTTCTGCATCTTTATTAGGTTCGGCCACCGTTTTCTGTGCACTGTCCACA
>CAZVUF010000198.1:0-5200 GCA_964629355.1 uncultured Pirellulales bacterium
AATAAAAACTATAAGACAATAACTTACTAAAGATATTTTTTTACTCATGTCTAAGCGCCTCAATAGGATCGAGTCTGGCGGCTTTAATTGCCGGAAACATTCCAAAAAAGATGCCCACCGAACCCGCGAAAGCAAATGAAAGTGCTATCGCCCACAAAGGTATATAGGCCATATCAAGTTCAGCTTTTGGTATGTTGGATATCGCCATTGTTAAGAGCTGGCCGAGACCAACTCCGACAAATCCACCTACAAAACACAAGACTATTGCTTCAATCAAAAACTGCGTTAGAATTGCAGATTTTTTAGCCCCAACTGCTTTACGAAGCCCAATTTCCCTGGTCCGCTCCGACACTGAGACAAGCATGATATTCATAATACCCACACCCCCAACCAGCAGAGAAATGCCCACGATGCCGCCTGCCACCAACGTAACCATTATTGCTATTTTATTAAATGTCTCCAACGCGCTCTGGAGTGACTCAATCCGAAATGTGTCGGGTTCGGTAGGTCTGATGTGACGCGTACGACGAAGAAAAAATTTTATTTCGGCCTGAGCATCCTCCAGAACATCGGCTGATTTACTCTCCGCAAAAACCCAAATCCACGGCGTTTGATTAAACTTAAAAACCGTCCTGAATGGGATAAAGACTTCATAGTAATCTTCATTGCCCTGCCCAAAATTCATTTGAGGCCTCCGCTCGATAACACCGACAACAACAAATAAGTGGTGACCCAAACGGATCGTTTGCCCAATGCAATCACGATCAAGGTGAAGCTCTTTCTGCAATTTAGGATCTATCAGACATACCTGGCGCACCTGCATATCATCAATAACAGAAAACGTTCGTCCGAGCACAACCGGCCGAGACTCAATCTCGTGGTATGCTGGTTCGATAGCCATAACACGAACGTCCTCTACTGACTTTTCACCAAATCGGGCTGTCCATCGCCCAACCCAAGCTATTCGACTGAACCGCTCCACCGAAGGACAATGCTCGAGCATCTCATCAAAGTGTTCGGGAACAAACCGAAGCGACGACCACGAGGCGTGACGCAGCGGCCCTGTTTCCGGCCGGTTGACTTGAATCCATATAGTATTGGTACCAAAGGTTTCTACCTGTCTGAGAATTTTTGCCTTTAGGCCTGTTAGAGCAGCTATAACTGCTGTCACCGAAGCGACGCCAATTACAATGCCGATTGTTGTGAGTATTGACCTTGTCTTGTTGGTCCAAATTTGCCCCAGTGCAAGATAAACACTCTGATAAAAAAGGCGGAAAAAAGCCATTGCTACTCGTATTAAACCAGCCATGCTTCGATAAAATAGGCGAAAAAGAGCTTTAGCTAACCGTATCACAGTAATCTCTCCTCCTGCATATTATTGGCTGTCACAGGCTTATTCCGTGGGTCCCGGTCATTTTTCATATCGCTGCAGATTCGCCCGTCTTTCATGTGAATTATCCGCTTGGCATGATGCGCTACGTATTCTTCATGGGTAACTATGACAATGGTCTGACCTTCCCGATGAAGCTGATCAAACAGTTCGAGGATTCCCTCGCTGGTTCTACTGTCGAGGTTACCGGTCGGCTCATCCGCCAGTAAAATGCTTGGATTACAAACAAGTGCCCGGGCGATAGCCACGCGCTGTTTCTCACCTCCGGAAAGCTGATTCGGCTTGTGTTTTATTCGGTCTAACAGTCCAACCCGCTCAAGCACCTGTTTAGCACGCTTGCGCCGGGACCACCAGCCGTCTTTCGAATAAATTAATGGCATTTCAACATTCTTTAGCGCATTTAACTGCCCAAGCAACTCAAATGATTGAAAGACAAAACCGATTCGCTCATTACGAACGCGGGCTAATGCAGCATCGCTAATACTCGTAGTATCCTGCCCATCCAACTCATAGGAACCTGAAGTGGCTCTGTCCAGACAGCCTAAAACATTCATCAGTGTGCTCTTGCCTGAGCCGGATGGACCCATCACTGCAATGTATTCATTTTCGTTAAGCTCAAGATTAATTCCGTCAAGCGCATGGATGCGCTCAACACCGACTTTGTAAATCCGCATCACGTCTTTAAGCCGAATTATTAGTCTATTATTTTTCTGGGTCATCTTTTTTCACTTCGTTCGGCTCGTTTGCATCAGTTTTTGTTTTGGCATCTTTCTTCTTTTTTGCCTCTACTTCGCGCTCATCCTGGATTTTCTGGTCGTGTTTGAGATTCTGGAGCACCTTATACGGCCCAACCACTATTTTATCTTCTTCTGTAATGCCCGACTTTATTATTGTATGGGTCAGGTCGCTTTGGCCAATCTTTACAGATGTCACTACAGCTTTGCTACCCACGTAACGGTAAACAACCGTCGCAAAAGTCTTGGCGGCATCTTCCTTGGATAAAGTATCCCGAATCTCCAGAGGCAGATTTTCAACCTCTCGGCCCAGCACAGCCTGAGTTGGTACCCTAAGTATGTCGGCATGTTTACGTGTCTCAATATCCACATGTGCTGTCAGACCTGAGTGAAGCTTCTCTTCGGTCTCTTGAAGTAAAATTTCCGTCCTGTAATACTTCGTACCGGTGTTGGACATCAAATGTGCCAAAGCAATCGAATCAACTATACCTTTGAACTCTTTGTCAGGATATGCATCCACGTCAACAGCGGCCTTCTGGCCGACTTGTAATTTCCCCACATCTGCTTCATCCACCTGTGCTACGACCAGCATCTTGGATAGATCCGCCACCTCCATGATTACCGTCCCCGGATTATTCATTGTTCCGTAAACCACAACCTCACCAACCTCTGCATTAATCCGTGTTATCACACCGTCGATAGGCGATACAATAGTCGTATAGCTAAGAGCCTCGCGGGCCTGGTCAATCCTTGCATCAGCCGCTTCAAGATTATGCTGCATTACCTTCAAATTCAATTGCGCCGATTCCAAGGTGTGCTTTGCTGCCTCATACTGTGCCTTTAGCTCATCAACCTTAAGCCGGTTTTGGTCAAATGTAGCCTGGCTAATATCCTTCGTCTGGAGCAAGCCCTGCTGTCGAGCCAAATCTGTTTCAGCTTGTTTAAGCGAAGCTGCAAGACCCAGAAGACTCGCTTGCTGACTGGCTATCCGTGCCTTTTCAACCTCGATTTGTGCCGCCTGGGCCGCGCGGGAAGCTTCGGCTTGCAGCAACTGACTCTCTAAATCCTTTGCGTCCAGACGCAATAGAACCGAAGGTGGGATCGGCGGATTCGCGTTGGGATCACCGCGAGTCACCCTATCTCCTTCTTCGAAGGGAAGCTCAACAATCCGTGCTGAGACCTTTGCGCTTATCTCTACCTTCTTCTTGGGCTCGATCTCGCCCGGAGCACTGACAATCTCTATCAGCTCCCCACGCTCAGGATTCTCAATACGCACTGTTGTAGATTTGCTTGAAGCAGCCTTTTTAACCTTGATTACAATCCCGACAACAAAAAGCACGGCCAGCACTGCCAGAACCGTAATAGTAATTATGCGAGACTTTTTCACTGTGAGACTTCTCCTGAAAATCAGATTAATGTTGATATAAGACAAATTATTAATTCTACAAAATATAGACGTTTAATTCCAGAATTTATTGCGCCTTCTTTCAAAAAACAATCTTGTCCTGAGCGAAGTCGAACGGATACCTTAACAGGAGTGATTATGCTGGCCAAACGTTACCGTTTTGTTACGGTTTTATCCTCTTCTTGTTATTTTTCAAAAAAAACCAGGATATCTGGAAATCGGGGTGTGGGGAATCTGGAAAACAGGAAGCTTAGGAATTTACGATTTACCGCCGTTAGGCGTCTGCCGTGAGGCATCCTGTGGACTGCGGATATTTCCAATTTTCAATCGACAATCGAAATTCGGCAATCAAAAATCTGTTCCTGCTTTATGCTTTAGCAGCCATTTTATCACCCACTCCTCGGCCTGCTGGGCTGTCTGGAGCTGACCTTCCAACTGGGCAATATACATCTCTTCAGCTAACTGTCCCAGAACTGGCCCCGGCACAGCACCAAACCGAATCAAGTCGTGGCCGGTGAGCAGTGGCTTCGGCCGTAACTCAATATCGCCAAGCGCCTTTATTCTTCTACGAATGTTCACTAACGCAGAAATGCCGGCTTGTCTGGCTCTCTGAATGGCTCTTTGCAACTCGTACAGGTCCCAGAAATACGGTTCTGCAAGGAGCTTTTTCATTTCAGCCAAAGACATTCTGTCATTGAGCAGCCTGTCTCTGCCGGATAGCAAGAATTTAATGTGTCTGTTTTGACTCCTACTTAGTTTAAGAACCTGACACTTCTCGATTGCAAATTTCGTCTCAAAGCCGGCAAAAAGTCCGGTCAATGCCAGAGCGAAATCAACTTTTTTACGTAATTGGCACACGATACTGACTGCGAATTTTGACGGCTCGCCTACAAAACCTGGAAAAACAGCCTCAGCCAATCCGCTTTCAACTAACAAAGAGACCCCAGCAGAACGATTGGGATCAATGAGAATGCCTTCCAGCTCGGCTGCTATGCGTTCACCACTTATTTTAGCAATATTTTTAGCGTTACTGCAAATCGCTGAAAAAGTCGCCGGTTCAATCTCAAATCCAAGCTGGGTAGAAAACCTGACCGCTCGCAACATTCGCAGGTAATCTTCACTAAAACGCTCCTGAGGCTTACCAATAGTCCGAATGATGCATCTGTTCAGGTCAGCCTGTCCGTCGACATAATCAACTATTTTGTCATCAACAGGGTCGTAAAACATTCCATTGATGGTAAAGTCTCTTCGGCCGGCATCGTCAGCAGCGCCGGCGAATTTGACTGTGGCTGGATGTCTGCCATTGATATATCCGCTTTCAGTCCGGAACGTAGCTACTTCAACCTGTTGGCCTTTTACTAAAACAATTACAACACCAAATTTTGCGCCGACCTTTAAGGTGCGCTCAAACAGTCTTATTACGTCTTCTGGAAGAGCCGATGTCGCTACATCATAGTCACTGGCTGGCCGACCCAGCAGCATATCCCGCACACAGCCGCCTGCTAACAAGGCCTCATATCCATAGCTGCGCAATCGCTTGACTATCTTTATAGCCGCCTGCTTATTAGTCATTCGCTTCCGCCCGCATAAAAGTTACAGCCATACTTCCCCACTGACGTCGTTCCATCATTTTGAATCTACCATATTGTTCCAGCAGAAAAGTACCACTGC
>CAZVUF010000199.1:0-5056 GCA_964629355.1 uncultured Pirellulales bacterium
CGAATGGCTTTATCACCGGCCACATAGATAGTCCCATCAGGAACTACCACTATAGCATTAGACTCGGTAAAGCCGGTACGAATCGGCTCACCCGATTCTTCATAGAGAATAAGATTGGGATCGATCTTAGCGATGTCGTTAAGGTCGTAGATAAAATCTTTACTAAGACCACTTCCCTTTTTGCCGGTCGTATCAAGCGTTATAATTGCAATGCCGGCAGCAATAACAGCGAGAGCTACAACAATGCCTATCAAAACTTTCATGCCCATAGTACCTAATCGCCTATTCATCTTATGTCACCCCATCTTTTGCGATTCAACACGCTAAAAATCTGATTATAAAAAATGAAAATTCAGATTCAATACAACATCCTATTGCTCACCAATGTCAATGCACATCATTTTATTCATATCACGTAATATTAGCCTGTTAGATGCAACCGCCATAGGACCCCATGCTTCAATTCCTTCCATAACTTTTGCTTCAGCCAGTTGAACGTATCCATTCGGCGTCGCCTCTGCCAGCGTAAGGACTCCGCTGTCATCCAAAATATACATCATCCCATTGGCGATAGTATAAGGACCAAGACCACGAGGTCCGAAAAGATGTGTATCCGGACTTGTCCATAAAACTTGCCCATTTAAGTCAAGACAAACCAATCGCCTATCCGGCCGAATTCCATAAATATGGCCTTGGTAAAAAATGGGAGTTTGCTGCTCCGAGCCAAATACCTCCGCTTCCAGCTTAAAGACCGGCTGCGCAGTTATTTTGCCCTCTTGCTCAGTTAATTGCAGCATCGTGCTGCCGGCATTGTAACCACCCGAAAGGAAAATAAGCCCTTCACCCACCACTAAAGGCGATGGAACATTTGCAACGCGAATCGTCCACCCAGGATAGTCCCACAAAATGCCACCGTTCTCTGCTGAAATACCCACTACTCCCCCGCTGGCACAATAGACATACATACGCTTGTTCCCAAACTTTGCCAGCATTATGGATGAATGTGTCATCAGCCAACCATGTGGATTTGGACTCCGCCACAGAATCTCGCCTGTCTCGCAATTAACCGCCATCATAATGGCATCACCACCAACCGCAATTATCGCTTTGTTATCATCAATAAGAGGACACTGTCCGGCATACCAATCGGGCACCTTTGCATTAAAATCCTTTACAAGGTCCAGCATCCAGCGAAACCGGCCCGTTATTGAATCCAGGCACGTGACATGACACCTCGGCCCCATGGTCACTATGTACCTGTCCGTCACAGCAGGGATCGTCCGACTCATTCCATGATTGCGCTTGAGCTTGACCGGATAAGAGTACTGCCAGATATCACTGCCGTCTGTAAGCGAGAGACACCGAATCACATCAGCCTGTTTTTCGCGGTCATAATCCAGAATATATACCCGTCCGGCTAAAACAGCCGCTGCGGCATAACCTTCCCCCACGTCAATAGACCAAAGAACCTTAGGCCCCTCCGGCGGCAATTTTTTTGCAAGCGTGATATCCTCACTACTTATTGCATCAAAGTTTGCCCCCCTGAACCTCGGCCACGCACCGGGCAAATCTGCGGGTTTCCCATCAAATTGAACCAATAGACCCTGTATAATACCTTCTCCTTCTTTATCCGAAGGTATCTGCGGCAGATTCTCTGCAATAGGTAAACGCTCTTGTACATTTATAGCTGTATCAGCTCCAAGCCACACATATAACAATATCGCGCCTACAATGGCTAAAACAATCGGTATTATGCTTGCAACGAGAGCTTCTTTCATATAAGCAGCAACAATTGCTTATCGTAATCATTCATTTCTAAGGGCATCCAGCAATTTTCCGGCAAGTGCAAATGTCGTTGCCAGCCGTATCCAGACCAGACCGCTGATTCCTATAGCAACAATTGTCAGCATCAACGATAAATATGGTACTTCCGCTCCAGGTGATTTTAATACGGGCCCAATTGCCACTAAAGCCGCCACCACTCCACACACCAAGCCGGAAAGCAAAAGCCCACCGTGCTCGTAAAAAACCATACGTTTAAGTGTCACCTTATCAAACCCCACAGCCCGCAGCATCGCAAACTCACCTCTACGGTCAAGCATATTGCGCAGCACTACCAATCCGAGCCCTACACTGCCGATTATAAGCCCCAAACCACCGAGCATCTGAAATATCGACAGATATGTATTTTCGACAGCGCTGAAAGCAGCCAACCGATTTGTCGCCGGGGTAAATTCTATACCAAAGTCCCTCAATGCGAAGGTCAGCTTTTCCGCTACAGCATCCAAATTAGTAGTGGGTGCATCGACAAGAAACATCCTATATCCATCTTCTGATTGGAATCGTCTTATAAACTCATCTTCAGCAATTATTAAACTTCCCTGCAAAATCGAACTTTTTATCATCCCAACCAATTTAATACGAAAAATTCGACCGCTCTGATCTGTGTACTCAATCTCATCTCCGATGGATTTGCCAAGCGCCCATGTGATGGTCGGGTAATCACCAATCGCCGGTACTACATTCTCGCCACAATCCATGTTAAGCAGATTCCAGCCATCTTTCGCGTCGGCACCCCCTATTGTTTTAGTGAATTTAAAAGCATTGCGTGTCTGCAACTCGTTTGGCTGTATCCCTAATAAACGCGGCTTCTGTGCCCTATTGAGGTTAAGACAGCTCGCATCGTCGCCATCATGCACACGTAACGGAATGACCCGGACATCTTCAAAATTACCCTCCAGCCCCACTGATTGCCGCCAGGACTTGCTATTGAGGTCATTTAAAATGCCTATTGTTGATTCTCCAAAAAGGGCAAAGCCTCCCGTACCTGAGTCCCGTTTATCTGCATGAGCCAAAGGATCCTGCTTGTTTGCTCCTACTGCAATAACCAAAAATATCCCACATGCAAGTAATCCTATGACTGCAAGGCTTCTGCCGCTTCTTCTGGTGGAATTCCGCAATCCCAGGCCGGCCAGTGACGCCAGTGTTTTTCTCCAACTGCCTGCCGTCATTTTTAATAACGCCTGACTCAATCCGAGTCCTGCGATCAAAAGTAATGCTCCAGCCCCAAAAAAAGCAGCGGAGACAGCAGCACTATCGCCGGTACCCAAAAAGATAAGGAGTACTATTGCCGCAAATGCTGCAACCACCGCTACACACAATCCTAAATATTTAGCCCCCCAATTTATTGGTGGATTAGTTTTCGAAGTAAAAAACTGCCACTGCACATTCCCGGCCAGAAGCTCACGAGCGGGTCGAGATACCTGCTTACGCAAAGTTATCCATATAGAAATAATAGAAATAAATACTGATGCTAATGCTCCCCAAAGTAATGTAGTCAGTTTTATATAAAAATGTATTGTCGAGCCGCTCACCGCCGTCCGCCAGACAGTAGCCAGGCCGTAAATCATGACCTTGGTATAAAACAAACCCGCAGTGGTTCCAAAAATTACTCCGAGTATAGCCAATATTCCGCCTTCAATGAGCAGCAGCCGTTTGACCAGCTTTGGTGTAAAGCCCACAGCTAATAACAATCCGGTTTGCTCGCTGCGACTTTCGACACCAAATACAAAAATAAGCGCCATCAAAACCAAAGCTGCTATAATAAGAAAAAAACTAAAGCCAAGGAAAAGCTGGCCGAAATCGGTGGCCTCACTGCTGGCCTTAACGCCGGATTCGCGCACAGGCTGAAAAAATAAACCTATCGACGCAGGATCAATCCCGCTCAATATCTTCCGTGCTAAATCTTCCTTAGAAATACCATCCGATTGATAGCGAATTGCAGTTAAATCTCCATATCTGTTAGCCCACATAGCCTGGCCGGCTTTAAGCGTAACAAACGCCTTTGGTGTGCCACGATATTGATACCAGTAATCCTCGTCACTTTTGCGTATCTTATCAAGGTCGATAGGGATTCCCGGCTCCCAATCCCTGCAATTTTCAACATCCGCAAGACCTGGAAAATCCGGCATCAAATCTTTATCCAATGCGGCACCTTCCATAGGCAGAATTTGGCGAACTTGAAAACTGCTTTTCTGCTCGTTCAGCTTTCTCATCGGTTCAACGACGAAGTAAGTAAGCTCAATCATGTCCCCTACTTTAACCCCAAGGTCATCAGCAAGCCATTGGTTAATCAAGATTTCATCATCTTGTATATCAGTCTGGATGGGGGACGAATCTATTGCTGTCACCATCGAGTATGGTGTTGTTCTGTCTCCACAACGCAATTCATTTACAAAGTAGGTCAAAATTCCAACAGATTCATTATCAATATTCATCGCGGTTTCTGCTAAAGACTCATCAATGAATATTTGGCTGCTGCGTATTTCAAGCTTGTCACCTATCTCTCGAAGCTCAAGACCTGTATCGGCAAGCTGCCAGCATTTACTAATAGCCTGGTTTGCTTTTTCCACTGAGATATTTTTCGCTGTACCTTCAGCAACCAGGAGCATGTTGGCCTGTGCCGGATGGTCGAGCTTTTCCTGCAGCCATTGTATAGACACGAATACATTTAATGGTGCAGCCTGGTTAGCCTGCAGATTGAAAAGGCCGAATTGTGATTGGTCGGCAATCGCACTTGCTTTCAGCCGAAAGGCCAGTGATAAATCTGAATCTGTTGAAAGCGGTGCTTCTCGTGGCATAAGGCTCGGTTTTTCCATGCGAAGAACGACCTCATCGCCAATTCCTGCATTCAACTTTTTTGCTAATGGTTCATTTAAAATGATTCCTTCTAAATGGTTAGCCACCCAATTTACTGGGGGATTCAACAAAAAAAACCGCTCGTCAACTCCGAGCACCTGAATTTTATTTGCACGCCTCGTACCGTCGCTACTGGCAATCAGTCCACGCAACTGCAAGACAGGTACAACCTTTGTATTTAGTTCTGATGCAAGTTTATCAGCCAGTTTTGCTCGAAAAAACCTGTCCTGCGAAACAAGAGCAAACTGTGTAGTTCCCAGTCGAACTGTTACCATCATCTTAAGGCTTTGACGCACCGAATCACCTACAGCCAGCGCGCCTGTCAAGACTGAAGCAGCGACCACTACGGCTAATAAAA
>CAZVUF010000200.1:0-5050 GCA_964629355.1 uncultured Pirellulales bacterium
GGGTCTGCGCCTTCAGATCAAGAAAATCCTTTCTGGCCTTTTCTTCTTCTGATATGTCAATGAAGATGCCGCAGTAAAGGTCCTCGGCTTCGATAGGGAAAATGCCGACACGGAAACTGACCCCATGCTCAGGAATACTTTCTTTGACCATAAGCGAGCCACCCGCGGCAATGGCACGCTCAAAGCAGTCAGAGTGGACAAATTCCTTAGCCGGTTGGCCCATAAGTTTGTCGTCGGTACAGCGAAACATGATTCGAAAAGCTGGATTAACAAAACGGATACGCGTTTCTTTATCCACCAGAAGAACTCCATTGGGAGTATGCTGTAATATTGCGCTGGTATGCGCTGCTACCTGACTTTTAGAAAGTTCCATTCTAAATTCTCCTTTAGTCGGAATCCTTGGGTGCCTTTTCCTTCAGAAGCTCCTGGATCCTTTTTCGGAACATTTCGGTGCCCTCCTGCACATTAGGGCTGGTTAAAATCTCATCGTTGATCTTCCAGTTAATTCCCTCACCGCATCGCTCCATACAAAAAGAACCTTTCAACTCAACTTTATCTTCAAGACCTTCTTTGGCCAGAAAATCATTGAAACTTTTTATTAGTTCCCGTGCACCCTTGATGTGGCACGAGCTACCTACACATACGGTTATAGTAATCATTGAATTTTCTCTTTTCGCTTCCTTCTCTTTTTATCTTGCTGAGTTGACAAGACAAGTTCCCGAGCAGCCCATTGACGCTTGCCTGCTGCCAAATCCTTTTCATCAACTAATTTCAGTGCCTTTGTGGGACAAGCTTCAACGCAAGCTGGTTCTTGGCCGGCCTTAGTTCTCTCAATGCAAAGGTCGCACTTAACCATAACTTTACCGTCGTTAGAGAGTTCGATAACACCGAAGGGACACACCATAAGACAATACTTGCAGCCAATACACTTGTCCTTGTCAATTAACACCGGACCATCTACCTGCGGTCGATATATCGCTGTTGTTGGACAAACCAAAATACAGGGCGCATCTTCACAATGCCTGCACTGCATAGGTACAGCATATTGGCCTGCCGCCTCAACTGTTACTCTCTTCTGAGGTCTTGGTGACTCTGTTATCGCTTCTTCAACAACGCACGACTTAGAATGCGCTATAGCGCAGGCTATCTCACAACTTTTGCAGGCCAAACACCTCTCGACAATCACCATTATGGCTTTACTCATATCGACCTCGTTTCGTGAACCACGCTAAACATTTCGCCCCCCAATCCTTCGACCCGGCTCAAGCCTGTCCCGAGCAACGTTGAGGGGACGGGTTTATTGGGGGGTTATGGCGCTCGGCACAATCATATCTGCTAACGCATCCTTTGCTTTTTTCAACTGCCTTACAAATTCTGCATCGGTTTTCATCACGGGGATACGTTTTAAGTCAGCCTGCTGTATAACTCTGCTATACGAAAGAGTTCCCAGCAGGGCTATATTCTTCAGTTGAGATTTTATTGTCTCGATTTCTGCTGTGTCTGTAATTTTATTACCGATCGCTGCAACATTTTTGATTCCCAAATCTACTGCCATTTTCGCCATATTATTGGCTGTTTCAATGCTCCTACCGCCGGGCTCAACTACAACTACCAATGCGTCTATGCCTTGGACACTTGCTCTTCCCATAAACTCAACGCCGGCAGCTAAATCAACTAAGACAAGCTCCTGCCGCTGTAATATCGTATGTGTGAGCAGTGCCTTTAAAAACGCTCCCTCCGGACAGGCGCAACCGGCGCCAGCCTGGGTAATAGCTCCTAAAACCAATAATTTTAATCCATTAACATTGAGCCAGTGCTTTTCCGGCAAATCGTTTACTTTAGGATTTAGCCTAAAATATGTCCCTACAGCGTCCTTAGCTGTGCCTGTACGTTCGGCGATTAGCTCCTTCATCTTGATAAGCGGTACAGGACTTATCTTGGTAGGAATACCAAAAGCCGAAGCAAGATTGGCATTTGGATCAGCGTCGATAGCCAGAACATCAAATCCACTCTCAGCAAACAACTGTGCCAGGCCAGCACAAACTGTAGTCTTGCCCACGCCTCCTTTTCCGCCAATGGCTATTTTTAGACCCTGCATTATCGATATACTAACGGTGTTTTATATTAACCGTGTGTATTGTCGAACGTAAACATTATAAAATCAAGTAGAACTGTGAAGCCGTAATTTAAGGGTTTTCTTGACTGTCGTCAAGCAGTATTCGACACAAATTAGATTTTAGCTTGTAATGAATATTAAAAACAACACAATCTTGCTCCTCTATACGTAACTCCATAAGACATGTTCACCGCCGGGATTAAGCTTTCAGCACGAGATTTTATATAGTTCCTATGTGAATATTCTACATTTCACAACTTTTGCCATGTAATATAGCAGTTCAACTGCTGGCTGGTGAATTTTCTACTAATTTATCTACAGCCAGATTGACCGCTGTCCACAATGCATCTAAAGGCAGGTGAGAAGCGGCAGTTTGGTCGAACAGCATTGATGCTCTGGCGTCGAACTCCTCATCGCGTTTCCAGATTATTATAGTCAATGGTATGCGAGACAATATATTAAACTGGACAGAAGAATCACCAAATTCACATTTTTTTGCGTTGAACCTCTTTGCAATTTGGTGCAAAGCTTCGGGACATTCGCCGAAAGCTTTTTCTAATTTTTCGGTAGGAAGACTGTGGATACCCATGAAGAAAAACTGTCCGCCTGGTAGAGCTTCTGCTCGGACAAGTTTATTAGCGAGCGGCACATCCTGCGCGTTTATCAGATACGCCAAAAGGCAAAGCTGCTGGAGAAATCCAGCCGGCCGCGGCGGCAAATCCTGCTGGATAGAAAGAATCTGCCGATCTGAAAGACTCACTACGTATTCGGTTTTCAGCATCGTGATAACATAGCTCTCTGGGTCACATAGATACCGGCACTTTGCCCTCTTAGCGGTTTTTTCTCGGTCGAGCTTATCGAGTTGTTCCCAAAGACCCTTATGAACCACTGTATTTTTTCCTAAGCTCTTCGTATTCAGTCATTGTATTGATGTTTTTAAGCCACTGGGCGTCATCAAGCTCAATATATTTAACCCTGCATCGGTTGAACACATCACTTATCTTGCGCCCACCAGATGACAGCACCTCATTTATGGCAGCAAGTGCACTTTTACGATACACTGCAAAAAGCGGCTCGAATTTAGCAGTAATCGGTATCACTATGTCTACTTCTTCTTTAGCTTCGGCAAGCATTTTTCTGACAAAACAAAGGTTTATGTATGGTATGTCACAGGCTACTACAAAATTGAGTTCGTTATCCGAGACCTGCAGCGCTGAAGCTATGCCCATCAAAGGTCCCCGCCCCGGCACTTTATCAGGGACAACCTGTTGCCCAAGGAAATCAAACTTATGCGGATTGTTGGCGCTAATAAGTACCTGGCTGAATGTGCCGCGTACCTGCTCACAGATTCTTTCTACCATGGGCCTTCCTTCCATAAACAGCATACTCTTATCGGTGCCTATTCGGCTGCTATTGCCCCCTGCCATAATTATAGCGGTTGCCTTTTCTTGCAATAACCATCTTCCATCAGCAAGCTTTATCTGATCAAGGTCAAAGTCAAAACCGCTGCTTCTGGAAATTACAATTACATCAGCATATTCTTTAACCTGCTGAGTAGATTCCTTCCATCTCTTTGAATCACAATTCTTGACCATGAGAAACAACCCCGGCTCGACCACCAGTCGCAGCGAATTTGATTCACAGATTGAAATCGCATCAGACCCAATTATATCCAATAGGGCTTTCAGCCCTTCTTTAAGATGTGTCTTCAGAACACACAGCCAGAAAACCCGTCTGGCGCCGGCTGCCAACAGCCGGGCTGTATCTTTTTGGGACTTTGTATTTGTCTCTTCCGTGATACAGAAATCTCCCTCCAGCGATGAGCAAACACCACAGCCTACACCACCACGAGGACACCGACCATCTTTTTCCTTTATCGCGGTGACCTTTATTCCAATGATGTCAGTATCCTTGCCGAATTTCCTGAGAAGCTCGCAGGCCAGCATGGTTTTGCCCACGTTCGCTCCTGCAGAGCCAATCATCAACATGACATCAATTTTAATCATTTAATAGAAGTCTTTCTTTTCTATCATAAAGCAGAGTGATAACCTGCTCAGCCGAATCCGGCTCACCGGCAGCAAGCTCCATACAGAGGACCTCTTTATATAACTTTTTAACCGTATTAACTAATTCGCTGCGAACAACAAATAGTATTATTGCGTCACTCGAAGCCAGCAGTAAATCTACATCCCCGCGCCATCCTCGGTTCTTTAACTCCAGTGGTCCAAACTCATCAACAATAATAAGGTCGGCAGATTTGGTAGCAGCGAGACTCAGGGATGCGTGACCAAGAGTTAACCCCCCAATAAATTGGGGGGTTAAATACATTGATTTTTTATTTTCTTTTGCCTCACATCTTGTTAAAGGCTCCCGCTTTTTACCTTGCAGATCAAAAGCATCAAATCCAGCCAATCGGCCATCTTCATATATCGAAGGTGCCAATAAACCTGCTACGGTAAATCCCTCATCGCGGACAGACTCAGCAAGTTTAAAAGCACTTGTAGTTTTACCGCTGTGTTTTTCACCCGTCCATAAAATCAGTTTGGTTGGTACCATATTCAGACCCCAAATTCGTTTGGGGGTTTTGGAAATTATTTCACAAAATACATCATTATGCCAAATATCCATAACCCGATTGTAAGTACCCATACGCCGCCGGTGACTAATCGCAATTGTATCCTAAAAAGTGCCACAAAATTCGCCCTGCACCTTTGTGCCAGACGAAAACTGAGTGGCAGCAAAACCACACATCCTAAAGCAGCTAAGCTGCCGCTGATTCCAATGTGCATCAGCACCTTGGAAAAACCTGCCTGCGGCCAAGAGCCATACCTGAAACAATAAGTAATCAACAATGCAAAAGAAGCATAACTAAGATAGGGAACCAAAGCCGATGAGAAAAAACCTTTTTTTATCTTCAATACGTTAAAGAGCAAA
>CAZVUF010000201.1:0-5022 GCA_964629355.1 uncultured Pirellulales bacterium
TTTCCTCGCTTGCATCTATATTTGATAATTCAAATCCTGCTTATCCTTTGCCTTTGCAACCAAATCTTGTAGCGTTATCGACTGCAGGACATTGTTTATTGCATTTTGTACCTGCGTCCAGACCTGCCGGGCCAGGCAGTCAGCAACCCTTGCACAATAACTTTGGTTTTCAATGCAGTCAACAGTATTAACAGACCCCTCTAAGCAATCGAAAACATCGCCAAATTTGATCTGATTTGGTGATTTGGCAAGAATATACCCGCCTTTAGCACCTCTGACACTCCTGACCAAACCTCCAGATTTGAGCATAGCTATTATCTGTTCAAGATATTTCACTGATATATCCTGATGCTGGGCAATGACTTTAAGCTGCAATGGTCCCTGCCCATAACTTATAGCCAATTCTAACACAGCTCTCACGCCATATCTGGTGCGAGTTGAAATCTTCATAATAATTCCCCTACTATTCCTATCATCTTAGTAGTATTTATACGAATCTTTCAATTTTTGGTGCAAAAAAATAATAAAAATACATAAAAATTTTAATATATTCCTCGAACTATTATACTCCTTTCTTGTAATACAAGATAAGCTCGACAAATAAGAGCATCTTTTATTTGTCTATTATATATGCAATTTGGTAATCTGTACTAAATAACTTGGAGCATTAAACAATAGACACACAATATTTTGAAGCTTTAGAAGTCCAATAACTACCAATCTTTTCGGTTAATAATATAAAGTCTCAATTTGTTTGACAATTACACATATACCCAATAGAATTGCATACATATTCCAATCTTTTCAGAGGGGCTTATATCAATGCTAAGGGGTATTATGAAAAAAGTAGCATTCGTTTCTTCTTTCCCCCCAAGAAAATGCGGAATTGCAACCTTTACATCTGACCTAATTAACAGCGTTGCGTTAGCCGGTAAAGGTGAGTTTGAACCGCTGGTAGTGGCAATGCGGTCAGGAGACTATAAATATAATGATCCTGTTAAATTCGAGATTCGGCAAAACGTTAGAAATGACTATCTCTGTGCAGCAGATTATATCAATTTCAGTCACGTCGATTTAGTTTCCGTCCAGCATGAATTCGGCCTGTTCGGCGGTGGAGCAGGCTCATATCTGAGCTTACTGCTCAACAGATTGACAGCCCCTGTTATAACAACCCTCCATACGGTTCTTGAGAATCCAAACCAAGATTACTACAAGTCATTAGTGGACGTTTGCAACGCATCCTATAAAATAATCACTATGAATGAACGCGGCGTTGATATGCTGCGAGACATCTATGGCATATCCGACAAAAATGTAGAGTTGATTGCACACGGCATACCGGATTTACCTTTTGTTGACAGCAATTACTACAAACACAAATTTGGCATGGAGAGCCGTAAGACCATCTTGACATTCGGATTACTCAACAAAAACAAAGGTATAGAGGTAATGCTTAAAGCAATGCCCACTATAATCAAAGTCGAGCCGTCCGTTGTCTATATAATCTTAGGTATGACGCATCCGTCAGTGCTGAAACAGGACGGTGAATCTTATAGATTAAGCCTGCAGCAAATGGTAAAAGAATTAGGCCTGCAGGAACATGTAATCTTTCATAATAGATTTGTAAACGACGAAGAGCTTCATAACTTTCTATGCGCAGCCGACATTTATGTCACCCCGTATCTCAGCAGAGAACAGTTGACCAGCGGCACGTTATCATTTGCGGTCGGTACCGGCAAAGCAGTTGTCTCAACTCCTTATTGGTCGGCAGAAGAGCTACTGGCTGATGGCAGAGGCAAACTCGTACCTTTCGGCGATTCGGAAAAAATGGCCGAAGTAATAGTGGAAATACTTCAGAATGATTCCCTTTTTTATTCACTGCGAAGACGGGCGTACGACTATGGCAGATCAAGAACCTGGCCTAAAATCGGCCAAATCTACTGGAAGCTATTCAGCGCTGAACAAATACCTGTCCGCGTCGCTACAAGAATTACTCCTTCAGCCGATAAGGCTATTTCAACCATTGAAGTGCCGGAGCCTTCTTTAGAGCATTTGATAAAACTAACCGATGACACCGGCCTGTATCAGCATGCACAATACACGATACCAGATCGCAAACATGGTTATACAACAGATGATAACGCCAGAGCCGTAATTGCCATGAGCAAATATTATGCCCAGTACCCAGGCTCAGAAGCTCTGCGGCTTTTCGATATATATATTTCCTTTATCCTGCATGCACAGAACAGCGATGGCTTATTCAGAAACTTTATGAATTTTGACAAAACCTGGCGAAAAGATGAACCTGCACATGACGCTCTTGGCAGAGTGCTATGGGCGCTCGGAACGGTTATTGCTGATCCACCTTTGCCATCCTACATATCCGTTATTAAAGATTGCTTTGACAGGTCCGTCGAACATGTCCAGAAGCAATATCCAAGAGGAATGGCATATTCTATACTCGGAATGTCTGATTATCTCAGGCAGTTTCCGGGAGCCAGTGATATCAAACGCCAGTTAGAGATAGCTGCAGATAGTCTTATAACTCAGTATGAAGAAAATCATTATCCTGATTGGCAGTGGTTTGAGGACATCTTGAACTATGACAATGCCGCTTTGCCGCACGCGCTTTTTGCAGCGGGTATGACTTTAGATAACAAAAAATACATCAGTGTTGCTGAAAGGACCTGTAAATTTCTTTTGGAAAATACATTTGACGGCGACCGCTTCAGCTTTATCGGCTGTGACGGATGGTACGAACGCGGAAGGATAAAAGTCCAGTTTGATCAGCAACCGATCGAAGCGGCCGGTACTGTTCTTATGCTTGGGGCTGCTTATGACGCTACGCAAGACAGCAGATTTTTAACTCTGCAAAGAAAAGCCTTCGATTGGTTTCTCGGCGAAAACGATCTTCACAGCCCTCTTTACGATTTTAGAACCAAGGGATGCTGTGATGCTTTAACGTCCGGCGGCGTTAATATTAACCAGGGAGCGGAGAGTATGCTGAGCTTTTTACTGAGCCTTTTAGCTATAGTGGAAAGCTACACCATTGTGGACAAAATAAAAGTCAGCGAAACTGCCGCCCTGCAACAAACCAATCTAATAGAACAGATAGCAAAACAACCAATATCGATTGAGAGTCTACCTGCAAAGAACAACTCAAAAAAAAGAGAAGTAGAAGAGCCTATCTAAAATACCACAAATCCTAATTTTTTCATGTTTTTGCTAAAAGTTTTTAGACATAGGGACTTTTATCCCGCCTCTGTAGGCCTTTATGCGCTTCGCCTGCGATAACAGATTGCCAATATTTAGGCTTGTAAACGTACATATCGGCAATTATATTTTATTAGTTGTATAGCTGAAAAAACTAAAGGAGGTAAAAATGAAACCTAAACTCGTAGTTGTCGGAGCTGCCGGAAGAATGGGCCGACGAATACTATCATTGGCTGTGGAGTCCGGAAAATTCGATATTACTGCAGCGGTGGAAAAACAAAACCACCCTGATATAGGCAAAGATGTGGGAATCTTATCCGGAACAAAGCCGATCAACGTTAAACTCGATGGCAGCTATCCAGCCGATACTGATGTGGCAATTGACTTCTCACAACCTGAGGCGACAGATAAAACAATCGATCATTGCATTGAAAATAGCATTGCTCTGGTTTTGGGCACAACCGGCCTGAGTGATGCTCAGCGAGAAAAAATGAAAACAGCCGCAAGGAAAATTGCCATCGTTTATGCAACCAATATGAGTGTAGGCATGAACATTTTATTCCCTTTGGTGGGCAAGGTCGCAAAAATGCTCGGAGAAGATTACGATATCGAAATAATCGAGCAGCATCATCGTTTCAAAAAAGATGCGCCCAGCGGCAGCGCCATTACCTTAGCGGAGAATATCTGCAAGGCGACCGGTCGAGATTTTCCCAGCTCCCTTACCCACGGCAGATTCGGTAAAGACACCCTTCGGCAAAAGGGTGACATTGGTATGCACGCAGTACGAGCCGGTGACATTACAGGCAGACATGATGTTATTTTCGGCACGCTCGGAGAAACGATTACATTCAGCCACGTCGCACACAGCAGGGACACTTTTGCTCTTGGAGCACTACGAGCGGCGGAATGGCTCATCGACAAAAAGGCTGGCTTTTACTCAATGGCCGACGTGCTCGGCATAAAGTAGGATAAAAAGTCTTCAAAATTTTATAAAATTTCTCTACCTGTAGAAATCACCGGTTTCAAATGCTTCCATAGATTCGCCAGGTATTTCATTGACATCTGTTGTTATCACAGGATGTGGCGGTGCTGCCATGCCATCGCCCATATAAAAACCAGTTTGAGTAGGCTGATTGTAAGCAACATTTTGCCAAGCAACGCTCAGCCTGTATACGGTATCATGCATGAAAGTATAAAAACGGTAGTCTGTCGGTATGGTGGTCGTAAAGATTCGCAATTCCTGATTATCACTTGTTCTCCAAATGACTTCTTCTCTCCAATCACCTAAAATATCGGCACACAAAACAGGAGTTGATTTTGATCCATTGTTTGAGGAACAATTCAAAGCCGTAAAAATCGTACTATCTGAACTATTTGTCCAATTCCACTTGTATATTCGATTGCTATCCAGCATTTCACGGAGTAAATCGCCGTCCCACCAAACCCCAAAATTAGTTGACCTTGGTTTAGCGTTGGCAATCACCTCGCCTTTGCAGCTAAAAAGGGCGTTTGCAAAAGTGGCACCGCCACTAGCCCAGCACTCATATCCTCGATGTCTGGGATCGATATCCATAGCCACTCCCCTACCAACATCCACGAACGGTCCTGCGCCCCATATCACCTCTCCGGTGCCTGCATCACGAAATTCCACACCATATTCATGATTGGGATTCTCATGGATATCAAACACCTCCAAACCGGGTCTATTAGGGTCCATATCGGATAGATGCATCGCATCTCCATGGCCTAAACCTGTTGAATAAAGTCCTGTTCCATCATCATCTATACAACAAGCCCCATATACAATTT
>CAZVUF010000202.1:0-5014 GCA_964629355.1 uncultured Pirellulales bacterium
CTTACTACTGGCGAATCGATGAGGTAAACGAGTCTAATCCGGGCAGTCCCTGGAAAGGCGATGTCTGGAGCTTTAGTCTTCCTGTTGCTACCGCTTATAATCCAGATCCACCTGATGGAGCCGATTTTGTGCATACGGATGCGACACTTAGCTGGACCGCCGGTTTTGGTGCACAGTCGCACACTTTGTACATTGATGACAATTTTAATGATGTGAACGATGCCACCGGAGGCATCCCCCAGGAAGAGATAACCTATACCCCTGGTATCTTTGCAAAAGAGACAACCTATTTTTGGCGAGTGGATGAGTTTGACGGTGTGAACACATATAAGGGCGATATCTGGAGCTTTACAACAATACCGTATGTACCGGTTACCGACCCTAATCTGCTTTGCTGGTGGAAGTTCGACGAGATTATCGGCGATAGCATCATTGATTACTCCGGCTATGACAATTTTGGAGCTATTCATGGTGCATCGCTTGAGCTGGTTGGCAGCGTCGGTGCAGCGCTGTACTTTGGCGGTGACGGTGACTATGTAGTTGATGAGGATGCCGAGAACTACATCAATGGTTTAGATGCTATAACGGTCTGCATGTGGATAAAGGCCGATCAGGTCGGCTCAAACCGTGGTATCATCGACTGCGTGGAGCCGGACGGGCGTGACCAGATGGTGACTATTCGTCATGATTCAGCCGGTGCAAGCTGGGGAGGCAGGAATGTTTTCAAGGCGGCAGTGACATCGACATTAGACCCCAATGGTACTTACGAACAGCAATTAGAAAGCTCCAACAACAGCCAAACCACCGATTGGCAGCATATTGCGATGAGCTGGAAAAGTGCAGACGTGATTAGGTTTTATATTAATGGAAGAGAGGACACGCCGTCAGGCAGGACTGAGCCGAATGATAATACCGGGACTATCACGGGTTGCCAGAAATTGATAATAGGCAAGGGCAGTAATGACCAGGGTACAACCGTAGGCTGGAAGGGCATGATTGATGATGTCCGTATCTACGATCTTGCACTTACTGAGGACGAAGTTAAACAGGCGATGAGGGGTGAGTCTGATCTTGCCTGGGATCCAAGCCCGGCGAACGGTTCAATGCCGGATCTGAGGAACGCTTTGCCTCTTGCCTGGGCCCCCGGAGGAAATGCTATAGAGCATTATATCTACTTCGGCACTGATAAAGATTCTGTTACTGATGCGGATTCATCCGACACGACAGGAATATATCGAGGCCGTCAGTCTGCTACCAGCTATACTCCCCCTGAAGGCGTTGAATGGGCCACCGGGCCTTACTACTGGCGGATCGATGAACATAATACCGATGATACTATCAGCAAAGGCAGGCTGTGGCAATTTACTGTGGCGGACTTCGTCCTCGTAGAAGATTTTGAAGACTATAATGACTTCAAACCTAACAGGATATTTGACCTGTGGTCGGATGGCTGGGGTACAACAACAAACGGTGCCGTTGTAGGCTATAGTGATCCAGACTTCTTCGCAGGGGAACATTTCGTCGAAACTACCGATGTTCACAGCGGTTCTCAGTCTATGCCTTATTTCTATGACAACACTACCGCCAAAAACTCCGAAGCAACATTACAACTGGATTATCCACGTGACTGGACCGAGCAGGACGTTAAGGTGCTGACACTGTGGTTCATGGGTTATCCTGCGGGCTTCAAAGAGGAACCGGCGGGAACCTACACAATGACTGCTTCGGGTGCAGATATCGCTGGTGCGAGTGACGAGTTCCGCTTTGTTTACAAGCAGCTTTCCGGTGCCGGATCGATTTCGGCGAAGGTGATTAGCGTGGATAACACGCACGATTGGGCCAAAGCTGGTGTGATGATTAGGCGAACACTGGATCCGACCTCACCATTCGCAGCAGTGTACATCACACCCGGCAATGGATGCAGGTTCCAGGCCAGGCAGGCTCCGGTTACGGATTCCATAAGTGACACCTCAGTAGCGACGTTTGAGCAAATGGAAATTAAGGCACCGTACTGGATTAAAATAGAGCGCGATAGCTCCGACAATTTTAACGGCTATTACTCCGGTGACGGTGTCAACTGGCAGCCGATGGTATGGAATCCGCAAATTATTTCGATGCCTGAAAATGTATATGTAGGTTTGGCACTAACCAGCCATAACATTAGTACAATATGTGAGGCTAAGTTCTCTGACGTCAAAACCACCGGCTCAGTTACTCCGGCGACCTGGACGAACAAGGTCCTCGGCACCGAGATGCTTAGCAACGACGCAGAACCGATGTATGTGGCTCTCAATGGCAGTGCTGTGGTATATCATGACAATCCGAATGCTGCCCAAATAGACACCTGGACCGAATGGAATATAGACCTGCAGGAATTTGCAAATAAGGGTATCAACCTGACCAATGTAGATAAGATTACTATGGGCTTCGGTAATAAGAGCAATCCGCAGGCTGGCGGTTCAGGTAAGATGTTCTTTGATGATATTCGGCTGTATCGGTAGCCCCCGATCAAGTCGGGCGTTAGCTGGTTGACCCGGGTAACAACGGTTTGGCGGGACATTGAAAGTGGGATGATGATTCCGGTGTGACCCACAGTGGTTAGCTGGTCGCAGTGATGATGCTTTAAAATCTAATGGTTATGACTATCACTGCAGCGCAAATAAAGTTCAAAAAAGCGATATGTTGATGTCAATAACTCCTTATAAAATAAGGTTTATAAGGTGAATCGATAAGAACATAGAGCTAATCAAAAGATTGGTAAAGAAAGAAAAATAGCTGGGTATCTTATTCGATACCTTTGGCTTTCTGAATCGGATTTTCTTTCTCTATATCCAGGACATGCTGATTATAGACAATTTTCGGACCGTCATTATTTACCTGAACCAGTCTGACGGTTAATTCTCGGTCATTGCTTTCCGGCCATCTCGTACAATGCCATGTTTCATCTGTCACCCTCACATTGTAAATCGGCGTAAATAAGCCGTACCATATTATCACCTGCCAATTTTGGTGAATATGCCCCGCATAATTCGAATCGATGTATTCTCTGTAATTATATGTAAACCTTTTAATTTTGGTCATTTGTTCCTGCGGAAAAAGATATTGGTCGGCCCTCTCAAATCCTGTGCGAAACATTCCGATATGCGACATTATGACAATGTTTTCCTCTTTTGGTTTTAGGCATTTTTCAATATCATTTTTAAACCACGGCCAGGTGCCTCCTGGGAAATCGTGAAGCTCTCCGCCCTCATATCCCTTTTTTCTGGAATTAAAATCCACGCATACAAAGTGACAGCTCTTATAGTTGAAGCAAAAATTCTGAAGATACATATCGACCTCGACAGACCCAACCGAGTCGCGTACAGGAACGGCTACCTTTTGCCAATTTACAAGACGCCCGGAAAGATTCTTGTACTGGGGTTCAAACACGTCCTGGAATTCCTTCTCGCATCCGGTATCAACTTCGTTGTCACCTATTACAGGAACATATAAAATACCGGCACCATCGAGGCGGTTAAGTATCACCTTGGCTATTGTCAAGTTTCTATTGCCTCTGGTGCCGCCCCATGCAATGTCCCCCAGCACGAAGACTAATTCTATGTCGTTGCTGTCTCTACGGTCGATTATCCAGCCAACGGCCGTCTCGAATTTGGCTCTGCGTGTTACATTTCCATCCAGATGTGGGTCGGCCAAAATTGCAAATGAAAAAGACTCACCATAAACCTGAGAGCCGGCTGGCAAAAGCACAATTGATAGCGTCAATATGACCTTCTTTAAAAACCGTACTGATAAAACGCTAATCATGTATTTTTGTTTTGGAGACCTGCAATCCAAGTTTCTAATCCTAATATTGCTGTATATTTTGATATTTCTATAATTACTGTAAATTTGGTATTATATTCGGGCGAGAAGTCCGGTGAAAGCGAAACCGTAAAAAACTTGTGGTGAGCTTGTCCGGCTTCGGCTCGGCGGGTCTTCACCGAGACGAGTCGAATTCATGCAAAAACTTAATTTTAAAAAGAACATTGTGCGGCTTTTAATCGAATATATATCATCTGAAAGGAAAAGATTGTGACTATCAAGCAATTCTCTACCGTGGGCGTATTTATACTGGCAGTCGTTCTGTTGAGCGCCGGTTTTGGTTATGCATTTGAAAAACAAGCTGACGGCATTGTAATTCAGCTTGAAAAGCAAAAGCCTACAGACCCTAAAATGTTGAAAATTCAGGTATGCGCGGAGAATATTTTTCATGTTATCGCTGCGCCGCAGGACAGCTTTTCCTCCAAGCCCAGTCTTATTGTTGAAAACCGTAAATGGCCTGCCGTACCGTTTATGATTACAGAGGCTGGTGACAACGTGCAGATTACCACGGCTGAAATAACAGCTAAAGTCACAGTTCAAACCGGAGAAATTGCTTTTTATAACAAAGCAGGCCGACTGATACTTTCAGAAAAAGCAGGTGGTGGTAGGGTCATCCAGCCGGCGATGGTCATGGGAGAGCAGACTTACCATATTCAACAGGTTTTCAACTCTCCGGAAGATGAGGCGTATTACGGGCTGGGCCAGCATCAAAACAATATTATGAATTACAAAGGCCATAACGTTGACCTCTGGCAGCACAATATTGTGGCGGTTGTGCCGTTTCTTGTTTCCAGCAGGAACTACGGCATTTTGTGGGACAATAATTCACGTACAAAGTTCGGTGACATTCGGAAATATCAGCCGATATCTTCTCTGAAGCTATATGACAAAGATGGGAATGAGGACGGGCTCACAGCAGAGTATTACAGCTCGCAGGATTTCCAGATGCTCGTTACCTCTCGCAGTGAATCGGTAATCGCCCATGAGAACCTGGATGAGCTCGAAGGTTTTCCTGAAAGATTTAACTACAATCGGGGCAGCGTGCGCTGGAGCGGCGAAATCCAATCTGACCAGTCTGGCATTCATACATTCCGGTTCTACAGCTCCAATTATGCAAAAGTGTGGCTGAACAGCGAGCTGGTAGTGGATTCGT
>CAZVUF010000203.1:0-4965 GCA_964629355.1 uncultured Pirellulales bacterium
GCCGGATTTGACCAGCTATACATCAAAACCAGCGGCGTACCCAAAGCCGCAGCAATATGCCCGGGGCCGGTGTCGTTGCTTACTACCAGCTTCGCATCCTTAAGTAGAGCTACCAGCTCAGCGAGAGAAGTTTGACCGGCAAAATTTATTATGTGGACGTCGGTCAAGTTTTTAATCGCTTCAATTATGCTACTCTCGGGTTCCGTTCCGACAGCGATTATAGGCAAGCCAAAACGCGATGAAATTCTATCGGCCAAGGCAGCAAAACGCTCTATCGGCCAACACTTGCTGTGGTGTGTTGAGCCGGGCACAAAAACAACATATTCACCGGACTTGATATTATGACTTGCTAATAGATTACTGACCGAGTCACGAATATACGGATTTACAGGTAGTTCAAACTTTACGTCCTTATCATCAACATTGGTGGCGCCTGCAGCTTTAATTATCTTCAAGTAGTAATCGACCAAATGAATGCAATTATGGTCTTGCTCGATTTTATGCGTATAAAACAAATGTGCATGTTCTCTGGCGTTTGCCATTCCGAAACGCCTTTTACAGCCGGACAGCCAAGCTAAACAGGCCGTTCTAAAAAGACCCTGAAGATCAAATACAGCGTCGAACTTACTACGGCGGAGTCGCCGGGTGAGCGATACGAGAGCAACGAAGGCTTTGGGATGATACCATGCCTTGCCGAGGAATTTCCGGTCAAAAGGAATTACCTCGGTCAGGTGAGGGTGATTTTCCAGAAGCGGTGCAAACTCAGGGCGGACCAGCCAGCTAATTTTGGCATCGGGAAAATTTCTGCGAAGGGCCGATAGAGCCGGCAAGGCTAAAACTACGTCGCCAAGCGCGCTGGGCTTGATTATCAGAATTTTTTCAAAGCTTATCGGCATAATACAGTAATTTTAAACGGGAAAAATGATTTGAGCAATGACTTTAATTATTAAAAATTATTTATGAAAAAGGGGAAAGAGCAAAAGAAATATACAACAGTTGTTCGAGTTTCTGTTGACGGACGTGATTTTTATTTGATAATTAAATTTAAGAAAAACAGGTCACTTGGTGTAAAATTACGAAGGTATAAACATTTCAGGAGATTAGATAATGAAAAAGACAAGTCTAAAATTCAAGTTCGCGGCTATTTTGATTCTTGTAATTTCAACAAACTCTCAGCTTCTCAATGGTCAGGAGTCAGTATCGATTTCGATAAATCCGTCGAAAGTTGAAGGCACGATCGATGAGAAAATTTACGGCCATTTTCTGGAGCATATTTACCATTCCGTCAATGGCGGTTTGTGGGGGGAGCTGGTGTGGAATCGCAGTTTTGAAGAACTTGCGGGAGCAAGCAGGGGCAAATGGACAATACAAGACGATACTATTGTACAGTCAAAAATAGCTGACAATGTAAGGCTGGTGTTCGGAGATAAGGAATGGAGTGACTATGAATTTAGTGTTGAGGCACAGAAGACCGATGGAGCAGAAGGTTTTCTTATTCTATTTCGAGTGCTGAACGAAGAAGAATTTTACTGGTATAACATCGGCGGCTGGGGCAATATTCAAAGCGCACTGGAAAAGGGAGTAAAGGGCAGAGGCTGGGGGCTGATTGGGCCGGTGGTACGGAACAACATCGAGACGGGCAAGTGGTATAAGATAGTTGTTCGCTGTGAAGGTGCACACCTTCAAGTAAAGCTCGATGACAAAACCATGCTCGATTTCACAGACAATAATCCACATCTTAAAGGCTGCGTCGGATTAGGGACGTGGAATACAAAAGCCAAATATCGAAATATTAAAGTAAAATCACTTAACGGACAAACTTTGTTTGAGGGACTTCCGGAACTAAAGACGGAACAAATCGAGGCCAGGTACTGGCAATTTTATGGTAAAGGTAATGCGCAATTGACAGAAGATAATCCACTTAACAGCAATTTGTGTTATGTGATTGCATCACTGGCCGACGAGGCAGGTTTAGAACAAAAGCCATTCTGCATTCGCAAAGGAGATGTTTATGAGGGTTCGATATGGGTGCGTGGAGAAGCCCCCGACGGCCTGATGGTGCAATTGCTCGATGGTGACAGAACCATAGACAAAGCTGACCTTGCAGCACCCAAAACCAGTTGGAAAGAGTTCAAATTTACCTTTAAGCCAGGTATAGATTCCAAAGATGCCATGCTTCAGATAGGCATCAAAGGCAAAGGTAAGATATGGCTTGACCAGGTTAGTTTGATGGCCAAAAGTTCTAAAAAAGTCGGCGGTTATCGTCCCGATTTGCTCAAGGCCGTAGCCGATTTAAAGCCCCCTGTTATACGCTGGCCAGGCGGATGCTTTGCGTCACCATATCGCTGGAAGGATGGCATCGGGCCTCAGGACAAGAGAAAGGTTTATCCGAGAGAAATCTGGGACGACCTTGAGATAAATGCCTACGGCACAGATGAGTTTATCAGGATGTGCAAGAAAATTGGGGCGGAACCTTTAATAGTGGTGAATATTGGGACGAAGGCCTGGAATGACAATCCCAACGAGCAAGAATTTTTGCAGGATGTTTTAGACTGGATTGAATATTGCAATGGTCCTGCGACAAGCAAGTGGGGTAAAGTTCGAGCAGAAAATGGACATCGTGAGCCTTATAACGTAAAGTTTTGGGAGGTAGACAACGAGACCTGGGGTATGGGTGTGGAAAATTACGTGGAAGCAGTTAAGAAATTCGCGCCGGCAATGAAGAAAAAAGACCCAACTATAAAACTTGCTGCCTGTGGTAGCGGCGGATTCGACCTCGGATGGAATAGAAAGATAATCAACGGATGTGGAGAATTGATTGATTATTTAAGTATTCATCACTACGAGAATCCGGATATATTTGCAAAAGGGCCGTACAATTATGAGCGTTTTATACGTCAAACTGGCGAGCTTATCGCGAAATCTAAGAATCCGAATCTGAAGATATACTGCTCGGAGTGGAATGCCCAGAGCACCGACTGGCGAACGGGGCTTTACGCCGGAGGTGTACTTAATGCGTTTGAAAGATGCAGTGACACCTTCGAGATGGCTGGGCCGGCGTTATTCTTACGACACTTATCGGCAACGGCGTGGAACAATGCGTTTATAAACTTTGACCACTGCGGTTGGTTCCCTGCGCCAAATTATGTGGTAATGAAGCTGTGGCGTGAACATTTCGCTCCAAACAGGATCGACATCGAAGGTGACATCAAGGGATTAAACGTCGTGGCTACTAAATCGCAGAACGGCAAAAAGGTTTATTTCAAGGTGGTTAATCCGAGTGACAATGAGCGAGAGGTAAATTTAACGCTGGATAAAGATTTTAAGGTTAAAAAAGCATCTATGCAGATTGTATCGCCCGGTTCGTTAGATGCAAGAAATACATTAGAAAAACCAACCACTGTTCAGCCGGATAAAGGTGAAGTTAAGACAATCGGCCAGAAGGTAAAATTTAAACTTCCGTCTTTGTCGGCGGCAGTAGTGACAATTGAAGGCAGTTGACATAAAGCGAGAAGTTATTATTAGTTTAGAAGAATGTTCTTTGAAGAAATGAGAAACTGTAATGCGCAAGCAAAAAGCATTCACGTTGATAGAGCTATTGGTTGTGATTGCCATCATTGGATTGTTAATGGCCATACTGATTCCCAGCTTGGCAGCAGCTCGGCGATATGCAAAAACAGTTGCTTGTCAGGCTAATTTGAGACAATGGGGTCTTGTCCTCGATACATATACCAATGATAACGATGACCGCTTCTTCCGGGGGATGATAGAAGGCGGTTGGAACGATTGGATAGAAGTTCTGGAACCGCTCTACGGTAAGATAGGTGCTTTTCGGTGCTGCCCATTAGCTACCAAGACATGGGATAAAGGCGGGCAGGGAATTTTTGCTGCGTGGAAAGATCCGGAAGGTGATTACGGAAGTTATGGATTAAGCGCCTGGGTTTGTAATGCGGACACCGGCGCTATTTTCGGGGACGACCATTACTGGAGAAGACCCGATGTCCAGAATGCTCAAAACATACCAGTGTTTTTGGATTGTATGGGGATGGCGGGCTGGCCGGACCACACTTCTGTACCGCCGCAGAGTGATGGTCAGCCTCCCCAGGAAATCACACTGCACGAGCAAATGAAAAGTTTCTGCATCAATCGGCACGGCAAAGGTATCACAAACTGCCTTTTCATGGACTGGTCTGTCAGAAAGGCTGAGCTTAAAGAATTATGGACTTTGAAGTGGCATCGGGGATTCGATACTGCAGGCCACTGGACCAAAGCCGGTGGCATCACGCCGGGAGATTGGCCCGATTGGATGAGAGGCTTTAAAGATTATTGAAGATTCGCTCGCCGAATACGATTTCTTTTTCGGATATACGTGCTATGGCTAAAAAAGGTAGATACATTTATGACTGGCCCAGGCCGATGGTTACGGTTGATGCCCTTGTTTTCACATTTTCTAAGGGCAAGGTCAGGTTGCTGCTGATTAACCGCGCTAACGAGCCATTCAAAGGCAAATGGGCGGTGCCGGGCGGTTTTGTTAATATGGATGAGGAGCTGGAAGACGCTGTAGTGCGAGAGCTGGCGGAGGAAACAGGTCTGACCGGCATAAAGCTGGAGCAGATGCACACCTTTGGTAAATGCGGTAGAGACCCACGAGGCAGACAAATTACAGTAGTCTTTATGGGCATCGCGACAAAAGGACATGATAAAATAAAAGGTGGTGATGATGCAGCCTCTGCAAAATGGTTCGATATAGAAAACCTGCCAAAAGATATGGCATTTGACCACAATGAAGTAATTGTTTTTAGCATCAAGAAACTAAAGCGGAAAAAAGTATATCGAGAGCATGTTGGCAAAGCAATTAAAATGCCGCAGAAGCATTAGCTGTCGGAGGATTTTGTGACTGTTTGACCTGTTTATTGAACATCCGCAGTTGTACATCTATAGCACTTAGAGCCCAATCGATATAAT
>CAZVUF010000204.1:0-4960 GCA_964629355.1 uncultured Pirellulales bacterium
ATATGCGTGCAGTTCGGAAACATGCATTTCCTGCCCTCAGGCGAAGTCTTTAGTGTTTTTTTCATCTATACTCCTTTAGGTAAAGCACCAAAAAAAGCCACAAAGGTTAGTAGTCTTCCTTTGTGGCCTAAAGATTTCCTAATCTTTTGTGCTTTTTTAATTATATCACATTATTGGGCTTTGTCAAACAATCTTTTACTAATACTACTTTGCCCCCACTCTTGCTTTGCAAGAAGCTGCGGGGGCTGCGAAGTACGAGGGGACTGCCCCCTAAAGCATCTGGGAGCAGCAAATCCGTTTAATAACCTCAAGGAGTTGGGACTTAGCTGAAATACGGTGTTTATTACGGTAGAAGATTTGGAAAGCTTTATTTGTCCCCTGGGGAAAAAACTTCGGCTGTCGGTATTGCTACAACCCGTCCTCTACCTTCTGTCCTCCGACCGTTATCAACGATATATTTCTCGCCTGTGGCCAATTTTGACTATATCAACTAACAACTCTTTGTCATCGATTGAATAGACCATTCTATAATCACCTTGCCGAATCCGATACTGCTGGCGTGCGGAGAGCTTCTGCGAGCCGATAGGTCTTAGATTGAGAGCGAGTGATTTAATGCGGTTGACGATTTTTTGCAGGTCTTTCCTGGGAATATCTTGCAGCTCTTTAGCAGCAGATTTCTTAATGGTTATTTTATATTTTGCCACTTTTCTTGAGTCTCTTCAAAACATCCTCAAATGCCAGGCTGGGTTCTTTGCTGCGCTCATCGAAAGCCGCCAAATCGATGGAATCCTCTGCTAAAGAAAGTCTGATCGCCTCTTGGACCAATTCTGACATGGAATGTTCTGTTTCCGCTGCTTTTATGCGTAATACGCGATGCAACTCAGAATCGAGATAAATTGTAGTTCTTTTTGTATTCGTTTTCATATTATACCTCATTATTAACATTATAGCACCAAAGCATCATGATGTCAATATGTTATTCATAAATACAAGATTTTTTTACATTTTAGCTCATATATCCAGCATCGAGCTCGCTCACAAGCCACCAACAAGGAAGTTCTCTATATCCCCTAAACCAACAAAATGTTAATTTAAAAAAGTGCTAAATTTTTGATGAATATCTACTAAAAAGCGCTCGCTTTTGTAAATTTCTGTTCAACTTTTGCAAATTTCTGCTCGTTTTTGCACGCTTTTTTCACGACCATTATTTTAACTAATTGATTAATTTTGCCTATCTTCTCGTCTAATTGGCATCTTCTAACCCAAAACCAGTTAATCTGAGCAGACTGCGATAGTTAGGCGGGCCTATACTTAGAACAGAATCCGAAAAAATTGCAATGTCCCCCAAATTTAAAAAATCGAAGTTTTGTCCTGTGTTAATATGCGTAATATATTTTAACCCGAATTATTTCTGCTGCTGATGCTCAGCGCAGCTTTTTGATTTTGCTTGTATGCTATGTGTCTTATGTAACAAAATTTATGAAAAGATTGCGCAGAGAATTACCTCTCTTTTCTGCTTGAAGAGCTGGCGATGAAATGCCCTGCGGAGTATTATTCTGCGGCTTCTTCCGGAGCTGCTTTTTTACCTTTTTTGGCTTTTTTCTCTTTTTTGGGCTTTTTCGGCTTTTTTTCCTTTGTGCCGGCTGCACCAAGACCGCCGCTGAGCATGAAACTGACGCCGAAAGTCAAAAGTGACGCTACTGAAAAGCCAACCATGAGGTACAAACCTAAGTAAGGTGTTTTTATCTTGCTCAGAATCGCAGGCATGACATCCATAACCCCCGCAATGATTACTATCCCTGCATAAATAAGGGCTAACAGCGGCAGGAACAGCATAATGCCCAGTGAATTGCTCAAGGCATCCGGCGGTGCTTCGATATATGGTTGCGCTAATGTTGAAACCTCTGGAGCCATGCTTACAGAAGGTGCGACAAACACTTCTTCCGGAATTCCGCCCGTGGCGGACTCTGCCTCGGCAACCATTTCCACCGTTGAGGGCTCCTCGGCTGGTTCCTGACCTTCCTCTCCGCCCTCTGAGGTGTAGATTTCATCAAGAATACCGCCTAATGAGGTGTCATCGGCCTGCAGCGATAGGTCCAATAGGCCTGAACCGCTGCCGAAGGAATCCAGGGTGACATCTTCTTCAATCTCTTCCATCATGGCCTCGCCCGTTGTGCTGCTTATACCCGCTGTCCCGCCCGTGCCCGGTGCTATTGTTGTTTCTGCCATAGTATCATCTGTTAGCTGGTAATCATGGTCCGTTTCACCGAGGATGTTGACTCCTTCGCTGGTTAAAGCGGTATCGGCGTTAGTCAAGTCACTCTCTGCAGCCGGTGCCCCGCTGTCCGGTGCTAATAAAACCTCCTCTTTCTCTGCTTCTGCTCCTTCCTCTTTTTCTGCTGCCATTTCTTCTTCAGGCTCAAACGGCTGCTCTGGTGCTTCTGCCTCCTCAAACTCTGATGCTTCCATCTCTTCCGGCTCAAATGTCATCTCAGGTTCCGCCGCTTCTGCAAACTCTTCGGGTTCTTCCATCGGAGGTAATTCTTCTTGAGATGCTGAAATACTCGCGTCAGCCATCAGGGCTTCTATTTCATCGATTTTAAACAACAAATTGGAGCCGTCGCGAAACTCGCGCAATTTGCCCTGCCTGGCTAACTCTTTCACTTCCTGCTCTGTCATGCTGAGCTTCGCGGCTGCCTCCTTCAGTGAATAGAACATACCCGCCATAATCGCTCATCTCCTACACGATAACAACTTGGTTTCTCAAGCTGTTAAAACCCGTCTTTTGGATTGTAACACAATTATTATACGTAGATTATACCTTAGCTGTTTTATAAATGCAAACCTTTTTTGCTGTAAGAATATTCGTATAATCATAATGGTATTCCAGTATTTTTATTGACGGTTGCGCACGGTGGGGGTATATTTGCTATGGTAAGTTGTTATTAACAAGACTTGACAATTACGCTATAGGCATACAAGTATCGAGATAAGCGGAAATAGCAAAACCAGCTAAACAATGGGATTCTCTCGGCCTGTGATCTGTTTAGGGGCTCAAATATCAAAATCCAAAAGGAAGTAAAAAGGAGGTGAAGCGAGATGCGAAACGTTGCCAGACCACCCTGACCGGCCCAGGGAATAATGAGCATAAATCGTGCCTGAATTAAAAGAGCACATTATATTAGGAGATACGAAAATGAGAAGAAAATATATTTGGCCTATTATTATAATATGCAGTGTAGTCCTGATCTCACTGGCTCTGTTCGGTGATTTACGGCTGTGGGGTCAGAGTGTCAATGTCGAGTCGCTCTCTGCTGAGTCTTCCGGTTCCTTCATTTTCCGACTTGAGATCGATGGCCTGGCTATGGTAGAAGACTATGACGCATGCTCTGGACTGGGCTCAAGCAATGACATAGAGGAAAACATGATTATGACCTATGATGGTGACGTTGTCATAAAAAAGATACCCGGTATGCTTAGATGGCACAATATCACACTCAAGCGCACATACCCAGGCGATACGAGGGTTTGGTCCTGGCGCAAAGCAATGGAAGACGGAAACCTCAATGAGGCGATTCGGAACGGCGTTATCGTCATGTTTAGGGCGGGCTCTCCAGAGCCGGTTGCACAATGGAAATTCACTAACGGCTGGGTCGCCAGCTTGAACTTCAATGGCTCAGAGGAGGAGGTAATCATTGTCCACGAGGGCATCGAGCGTGTGACATCCAGCCCAGCCGTTCCCAGTCGCCGTTAGGACCGTTATAGCAGAAGTTCAAAAAAACTAACATCGCTTGAGCGACTTGCAAAAAAGAGGCGAGTACCATGATACAAGGACTGTGAGGGGCGATAACATGGTTGTTTACGTCGCTGATTTATAGGCCATAAACTACGAACATGAAATAGATACAAACTGGGTTTGGCTTATATTATTGGTATTGCCTGTGTATTCAGGGACAAGCTCTTTGATTTTATAAATGATTTCGCTGTGGTTATGATTCTTGGCAATATCCATCAATTCCTCTATTCCGGCACGGAGTCTATCTCGATCCATTGGGATGTTCTTCCATATACTGATTTTAGGATGCCTTGTGCGCTGCATGTCCTCGCCTTCTATCCGCAGCTCTTCGAATAGCTTTTCGCCGGGCCTGGGGCCGGTAAAGACTATTTCGATATCCTCGCCCGGCCTGAAGCCGCTGAGGGTAATAAGCTCCCTGGCTAAGTCTACAATTTTTACCGGCTCACCCATATCGAGCACAAAGATTTCTCCACCTTTTCCCATAGTTGCCGCCTGAAGGACGAGCTGGCTCGCCTCAGGAATGGTCATAAAATATCGCTTCATGTCGGGATGCGTAACGGTCACCGGGCCGCCTTCGGCTATTTGCTTTTTGAATATAGGCACAACCGAGCCTTCGGAGTCAAGCACATTACCGAAACGAACTGTCACAAAGTGAGTGTTACTTGTCCGGCTTAGGTCCTGTATATATATCTCCGCAATCCGCTTGGATGAACCCATTACGCTGGTTGGATTGACAGCTTTATCGGTGCTTATCATTACAAAATTTGTGACGCCGAATTTATCCACGGCGTCGGCAACAGTTTTTGTACCTCCAACATTATTTTTGATAGCCTCAGACGGATTTAGCTCCATTAGGGGTACATGCTTGTGGGCGGCAGCATGTATGACGACCTGCGGTTTATACTGCTCGAAAATTTCCTCCACGCGCAGCTTGTCGGTAATATCGCAGATTATCGTTTCCAGGCTGACTTGGGAAAATTGCTTGTGCAGTTCCTTCTCTATATAAAAAAGTGGATTTTCAGCTTGCTCAACAAGCAGGAGCAGTTCTGGTTTAAACTTGCATAGCTGCCTGCACATTTCCGAGCCGATGGAACCGCCGGCCCCGGTGACGAGAATAATTTTGTCTTTTGCAAAAGCTTCTATTAAATCCAGATCGAGCTGGAC
>CAZVUF010000205.1:0-4948 GCA_964629355.1 uncultured Pirellulales bacterium
TGTCTATCGGCATACGCTTTACATATCCATCGTGACTTACAGTGACGATGACTTCTTCCTCAGGAATGAGGTCTTCGATATCGAATTGCTCAACCTTGCCTGTGATTTTTGTCCGTCTTTTGTCGCCGTATTTTTCCTTTATTTCGTGGATGTCCTCCCGGATAATGTCCAGAAGTACCTGCTCACTGGCCAATATTGCTTCATATCCTTCTATTTCCTCAATGAGGTCGGCATATTCTTTGGCTAACTTCTCCATCTCTAAGCCGGTCAGCCTCTGCAATTGCATGGTTAGGATTGCATCGGCCTGCGGCCCGGTGAGGAAATGTTTGCCTTTGGTTTTCTCTTTAACAAACTCCTTCGGAAGGATCTTTTTAAGTGTAGCAGCCTCGGCCAGTCGCAGCGGCTTTTTCATTAAATTGAGCTTTGCCGTCGGAGTATCCGGAGATTTTTTAATTATATCGATGATTTCATCGATGTCACTGACTGCCAGGATAAGACCTTCGAGAATATGGGCCCTGTTTCTGCACCTCGTCAGCAGGAATCTGCTCCGCCTGCGGATGACGGTTTTGCGATGGTCGATGAAGCAGTTAAGAATCTGCTTGATATTGAGGGTTTCCGGCCTGTTATTAACAAGGGCGATATTGGAGATGGCGAAAGTGCTCTGCAACGCGGTGTATTGGAACAGCTTATTTAATGCTATTCTGCTGTCGGCATCTTTTTTCAAATCCACGACTATCCGCAGGCCGTGGCGGTCTGATTCGTCTCTGACGTCAGCAACCTCCGCTAATTGGCCGTTATGAACACAATCTGCGATCTTGGAGACAATGGTGGTCTTTACCACCATATAGGGTATCTCGGTTATTACGATCCGTACTTTATCCCTTTTAGATGTTTCGATTTCGGTCTTTGCTCGGATAGTCAGATGGCCTTTACCGGTGGTATAGGCATCCATGATGCCTTTTTTGCCGCAGATTATTCCGCCGGTCGGAAAGTCCGGCCCCGGCAGCCGTTCCATAATATCTTTGAAGCCACAGTTTGGATCGTCGATAACTAAAAAAAGCGCATCGCAGACTTCTGCGATGTTATGCGGCGCAATGTTTGTAGCCATACCTACCGCGATTCCGGTGGCTCCGTTGACTAAAAGATTCGGAAGCTTTGAGGGTAGAACCGTAGGCTCGGTTCGAGTCTCGTCATAATTCGGCACAAAATCCACAGTGTCGCAGTTAATGTCTTCCAGCATATCCATAGCCGGCCGAGTCATTCTGGCTTCCGTATATCGCATAGCAGCAGGTGGGTCGTTATCGATACTGCCGAAGTTGCCTTGTGGGTCGATCAGCGGATAACGCATATTCCAATTCTGAGCCAGTCGTACTAATGTGCCGTATGTAGCCTGGTCACCGTGTGGATGGTAATTACCGCTGGTGTCACCGACGATTTTGGCGCACTTGCGGTGCGCGCTTCGTGGGCCAAGATTCAAATCGTGCATAGCCACCAGTATTCGACGTTGCGACGGCTTTAAACCATCGCGAACATCCGGCAGAGCACGGGAAACAATCACGCTCATTGCATAGTTGAGGTATGAATTTTTAAGCTCGTCGAGGATACGCATATCCTCAAAACGTTCTTGTAATTTCTCAGTTTTTGCCATATTTTCTATCTCATTATTCCTGCCTTGCGAGTCTTGACGCCGTTCTGTCTGGCTTAGCCGAATATGGAGGTAAGCCGCGTAAAATATTTATACGTTACCGCCCGTGGTTCACCTTTTCTGAGCAGCTAAATTACATGCTATTGGGCAAAAAGTCAAGAATAACAACCGATTCCGGCTACGGATCTCGCGTAAAATACGTGTTGTGCCGGGGAGAAGTCATTCCCAAAGGCTTTGCCTTGAAAATGCTATATATCTCCTCTCTATTTCAAATCATCAGTTCTCATACTTCACAGCGAAGCGTTGCTTAACAAGAGAGTAGTATATCAGGCAGTGGGTATTGACCTGCCCCCGAATTATGCTCCACATGAGATTAGAGAGTTGTCCACTTTCTTTGTCCGTGGGAAAAGTGACAGACAAGGGTAGATGGTCTTTGAACCCGGAGCGTAAGCAGCTTGTTTCGATTGTTCACCGAAGTCTTCGTTGGTGTATAGCTTCCGAGCGATGCCAATCAATACCCGTGCGAAGTCGGCATAAATTCGCCAGTGTCTGTTTTCATTTACCCCGTTAGAATACCCCGTGTGAGTACCGTTAGAAGGGCGAAGGGCTTCTAATGGGGTTTACTTAGGCCGAAGTGTACGAGTGAGTTGAAGTCGATTACAGTTATTTTTTTTGCAAATTATTGGATTTATTCAACTTACAGCAATTTTCTAAAATCTTAATAGGGCCATAGTTAGGCTTATATATAGCAAGGTAATGCCTGGAAAATGTGCCCAGATAAGTGCTGGTTTTTACCGGTAAAAGAGAGGATAAACAGTTCTGATGGCATTTGAGGGGAATTATACCAGATGAGTTTTATATAACATTTTATATTTGAAAGATTTATGGAATATTAGATCTTCCCAAAGTGTAATATAGAGTATTAGTATAAAGTGGAGATATTTATATAGCCTCTGCCGTTATTGGGTTCTTTAATTAACTTCATATATCACAGGAAGTTATCTTCTTTTTTTATCTCTACTATATAGCATATTTTTTTTAGAAGAATTCTTTGTTTCTTGTGCCTTTCTATGGTACAATAAATTTTGTAGAACATTAGGGAGTCGAGGTGATAAGTGTTCGAATATCATCCAATATACCAGAGCATTCTTGGGGGATTAATAAATACTTACTGTTATTAAATTTCACAAGAAAGGAGAGTAAAGATGAGAAGGTTAGGATTGATTGTAGGATTGGTGTGCTTTTTGAGCAGTGGAGTATTGGCCTCTAATGACTTTAGTGGTGTAGGCAATTGGGCGGATCCCAACATCTGGAGCGCGGGGTATTTGCCAAGCGGTGCAGAAGAGGTTAAGGTCCGTGGGGAAGATACAGTCTGCATGTTAAACACCAGCACCGGAGACTGGGGTGTTGGTCAGAGAATGAGGGTCTATGAGGGGGCAAAATTAATAATCGAGGAAGGAGGGGAACTGCTCGGCGCCGGCTGGATGCGTGTTGGTGCCAGCAATCCCGGCTACGTGGAGCAAACAGGTGGCCTTGTGCAATTACAAGACGGCAAGGATAGCGCAAAGCTCGGGATAGGAGATCAAGGAGATTCAAATGGTAACTATACTATCAGTGGTGGAACCTTGACATGTGCAGAAGGTAGTTTGGGTGAGTTACTTGTGGGAGCCAGAGCAGGCACAGGGACACTGACAATAATCGGCACAGGTCCGACAATTCAGATGAATAGTATGACTGTCGGAGATCGAGCCGGAGCTTCCGGTACTATCGAATTCAAGCTTAATGCCAGTGGTGTAAGTCCGATTAGCCTCGTCGGTAGTGCTTCTATTGATCCTGAGGGTGATGAGACCACAGCAATCCTGGTCATTAGCTCGATAGGTGGAGCACCTTTGGCTGACGTTGTTTTGGTAGATCTGCCGGATGATGCAAATGCTGCAGGTGAATTTGACACAGTCAACGGCGAACCCGCCTCAGAAGGGGCCTCCGTAATTGTAAAAGATGGCGGAGATACGTATTCCTACACACTGACCTATGTAGGCGGTGATGCAGGTAATGATATTATGCTGCTGTATAACTCCTTTGTTCCCGGAACGAAAATCATCTTTGTGACGAGTGTCAAGGACAATGACGCGGACGGCATCCAGGACGACCAGAGCTGGGTTACGTGGCTGGAAGCCGAAGGCTACAACGTTGATGCCCGTCCGGGCAACTGGATTGACCCGCTGGATGCAAACGAAATCGCCGAGCTGGAAGCTGCGGACCTGATCATTGCCAGCCGTGGCATGGCCACCGGTGAATATGATGGAGATGAGGTCGCTAAGTGGAACGCCATTACCACGCCGATTCTCTGCACCAATGCCTGGATGATCAGAAGCAACAGATGGGTTTGGATGAACTCCACCGCAGCGAACAAAGATGCCGGTTCTCCCTTGATGCTGGTCTGGGACCCCACCAATCCCATATTTGAGGGTGTGCCTGTTGATTCGGACGGTCTCGTGGATGTCTTGGACCCGAATGTCGCTTCAGGTAATACGTCATTCCTCAACGACATCCTCGATGTGGGTAACGGTACGCTGCTTGCCCAATCATTAGGTATCTACAACACCACCTGGATCGCCGAGTGGGATGCCGGAGTTGAGTACTACGCAGGCGCTGGTCAGATTGCCGGCGGCAAGCGTATACTGTTCATGGCCGGCACGCAGGATGATCCCTACACGGATGCCAACGGCAATATCATGCCGGTGGGTGTGTTCAACCTGAACGAGGCAGGCCAGCAGCTACTTCGCAACATAATTGCTTATCTGGTTCCTGCTAAGCCGACAGCTCCCGTTCCCGTACACTCGTACACATTCGAGGACGGCACAGCCAACGATAGCGTCGGCGATGCGGATGGCTTCTTGGTTGGTGGTGCAGTCGTTGTTGATGGAGCAATGGTAACAACTGCTCAAGATCAATGGATGGAGATGCCGGGCGACCTCATTGCTATGAACACCTACCCGGAGGTTACAATTGAGGCGTGGTATACACCGGAGGCCGGAGCCAACGCGGGTTGGTCCATGCTGGCCTATTTTGGTGATTCAGTCAATGATCTCGGCACCAATGGCTTCTTTATCACAACGGCCAGGGCCGACGACAAGAGTCGTGCCGCTATCTCAATCGGTGATGAAGCAACGCCGTGGGCCTCTGAGAGCGGTGCTGATGGTCCCGAATACGATGATGGCCTCCTGCATCAGATGGTTAGTACCATCAATGCCACGGACATCACCTTGTACATTGACGGCGTACTTATTGCCAGCACACCTC